>JAICIM010000254.1 GCA_025928885.1 Ktedonobacteraceae bacterium
CTCTTTATCGATGAAGATGTCGCCCTCATAGTTAAAAGTGCTGGCCCCCTTCGCACCGGCGCTCCCCTGCGGTACAATATAGACATCGTAGGTTGGACGCCCGTTGACGGTGGCTGAGGACGATTTCAGCGTACCATCGCTGCGGGTAAAGATAGATTGCACCAGATTGAGCAGTTGCTGGCTCCCGCCGCCGGTGCCGTTCTGGTTCTCCTGTTCCGCTCCTGTGTACACAATCTTTTTGTTGGGATCATATTGCCAGATATGTTTACCATCGCTTATGCTTACGGAGCCAGCCGGGATTTCAGTTACCGACGATTGCAGGACGAGGCTGCGATGCTTGTTTGGCGCTTCGTTCCACATCTCGAAGCTAAGCGTGCCGTTCATATCGCCACCGCTCAATTGCAGGTTAAAGATGCCATGCACCGTTTTTGCCGTGTTGAGGGTGGTTGCGACCTTCTGCAAAAGCTGTTGGCCGGGCGTCATCGTTGGCGTGGGTGTCGGCGTTAGGTGTGGTTGCTGTTGTTGAGCTGTTCCCCCACAGGCGGCTAGAAGGATGAGCAACGAGATGATGAATGGGAGTGAGAGATGCCTCCTGTGGTTGCGAATCATGATGGAACTCCTTTATAAGGGTGCGAACGCTCTTACTGTGCCGTCACCTCGAATGTGGCACTTTCCGTACGCGCTCCCGGCTCCGTCACCAATACACGAATGCTCCAGGGGCCGCTCATAATAAGCTGGGCGTGGGCAAGATAGAGGCCATTCTCCTGATATTGTGCATTGACGCGCTCAGTCCCCATATCCATTGTTTGCATGGAGCTTTCGATGACGACCTGTGCGTTTGAGACGAACTGCTTGCTCTCCTGGCGTACAACCTGAATGGTGAGGGTTGCTGGCTGCGATGGCAGGGGAGGATTGGGATTCACTTGCAGGGTAAGCTGATAGGGACCAGCCTGAGCCGTCTGCACCGCCGCACTCGGTTGATGCGGCTCAATTGCCGACAGCACGCCGCCCAGCCAGGCCATGAAAATGAGAAAGCCGAAGCCCAGAACGATGATCAGTACATTGCGTTTCATTTAGAACTTTTCGGTACCAGAACATAGACTTCGTTGCCTCGAACCTGCGTGATCATGCGCGGCAAGGAAGCGAGATATTTAAACGCGCTAGTTGGAGAGGGTTTTCCATATTCGGTAAACACTCCCCCGTGACAGGGGCAATGGAACTGATGGTCCGATCCATCCCATTGCACGATACAGCCCATATGCGTGCAGGCGGCCGAGAGCGCGATGATCTCGCCCTTCTTCTCGCCCTCTTCGTCGCCATCGTTGCGCACCAAATAGCCAACGATCGTCTCTGTAGAGAAGCGTAACGCATTTTCCCCTATCTGGTCAAGGGTAGCGACGAGCTGCCAGACGCCATTCTGCACCAGTGGCATCCCCCCATAGTTGCCCTGTGTGGGCGTCGCTGCCGGTGGAAGCGGTGGAGTTGTGGCAGCACGCTCAGCCATTGCGCCGATGCCTCCACCGACGACCAGCGAAGCGGCGGCGACGGCACTTCCCGTCAGGATCGAGCGGCGCGAGAAGAAACTTTTGCGCCTGGGAATTTGGGGACGTTGTGGCACAGGTACTTCCGGCTCGATTGGCGGCTCTGGTGCCTGGGGAACCTCCTCGGGAACAGGAAGTGGTTCTTCAGCAGGGGGGGCTGGCTCCTCGGCATTCTTTAAAGTCACTGCGGCTCTTTTCTCAGTATCGTCCTGATCGTCTTCCTGATCCAATGCAAGCAAGCGGTTACGAAGGGCTTCCGCGAATTCCGGGTGTGGTGTGGCGGCGTCGGGTGAAGCTGAGCGAAAAAGGGCAGCCGTGCGATAGACACGAGCCTGCGTTGGCGTCAGGTTGTGTGGCGGATGCGCAACGCGGCCCGCCTGCAACTCTTCGATGTAGCGTTCTAGCTCCAGATAATCTTCAAATCGTTCCTGGTCTTCACCTGGCATCGTTTCTCCCCCTACGTGATAGTGCCGTTTCTACGATCCAGCCGTTTCTACGAGCGTCTCTTCGATGTCGGCAGCACGCTTGAGCGCACGAAACTGCAATACTTTGACATTGGCTTCCGTCAGGCCCATTCGTTGAGCAGTATCTTTAATGGAAAGATTGAGCAAAAAACGGCAGTTCAAGATTTCACGATAATGCTCTGGCAGAGCTTGCAAGATACGCTGTACGCGTTCGTTGGGGGCGGTACTGATGGGGAGTGGTTCCTCTTCGGTCGGGCCTTCCCAGCCAGCGTCCAGCAGTTCATCAAGCGAGTTGACGGAAATACGATAATAAGCACGCCAGTAGTCTGCAACTGTCGTGCGAGCGATCTGAAATAACCATTTCTGCATGCTTTGGCGGCTGCGTTCGCGATCGATGCCGCGTACAGCCTTGACAAAGGTTTGTGAGGTCAGATCTTCGGCCTCTTCACGATTCCCCACTCTGCTATAAATGTAGCGATAAATCAGGCCGAGATTTTCCTCATAAAACGTTTGCAACTCTTGCACATCCTGGCTCCCATGCTGTTGAAATCCCCGTTGATCCGCCGGTGATGTTCCACTGGTTTGCGCCGCTGCAAGATGTGTCTGTTGATAGCTTCCACATGACCTGTTCACAAAGCGTTGCTCCCTGTCAGGCGACCTTATGGTGGAACTCTCAGGAGAGAGACACCGGAGAGGCAAACGATACTGGCCCTGACAGGTATTACTACGTGCGAGGTTACGCAACAGGTGGAAAGCCGATCAAGACAAAGATGGGTTGTGCTTACACACCCCTGCACAAACCGGAAGGTCTACTGATGCAAGGGCGAAACACAACCCACCTGGAAAACGTCTGGGACGTTTCAATCTTCGCAATAGTATTGAATAGGTATGTCTAACCTATATCATTATACACCCGACTACCCAATAATGGAAGGGAGAAAAGTCTCGATTTTGTGATTTGTAAATATATTGCTTTGTCAGTATCAATCCTCCTGTGTCAACGTCTGGATCACCACATTACACGCAGCCTTTTTGTTATAGTTGTCGTCGAAGAGGAGCGCGGTACCCTGGCCGGGAAAGTATTGCGGTATCCATGAGTATTTGTCGGTGACGCCCCAGACGGTGATGTCGGTGCAGCGTGAGACGGCGAGACACGCTTTGACCACCTGCTGATAGTTGTCGGCCTGCGCTTGCAGATTGGCATCGCTGGCTGGTGTTGACATGCGAATATCCAGCTCTGTGACCTGCACGTCGATGCCGAGGGCGGCAAAGCGTTGCAGGTTTGCCTGGTAGTCCGGGGGAACCTGATCCACGATCATATGTGACTGGAAGCCAACACAATCGATGGGAACGCCTCGCGCCTTGAAGTCCTTTACCATGTTGTAAATAGCCGTACTCTTCTCGTTCACCCCATCGGTGTTGTAGTCGTTGTAACACAGCTTCGCGTTGGGATCGGCCAATCGAGCAGTTTTAAATGCCTCTGCGATGTAGCTGTCACCGATCTTCTGCTGGAACACATTGTCGCTACTGCGGCGGCTGCCATCGTCGTTAAACGCTTCGTTGACCACATCCCAGTACCAGATCTTCCCCTTAAAATGGTTCATCTCAGTGGTGATATGGTTCTTCATCACTTGAAGCAGCTCGCTGCCCGTCGCCACATCTTTGACCCAGGGCGCGAGCTGGCTGTACCAGACCAGCGTATGGCCGCGAATCTTCATATGGTGGTTCTGTGCATGGCTGACAATGGTATCGGCAGGCGCGAAATTAAACGAACCACGCTCCGGCTCCGTCGTCTCCCATTTCATCTCGTTTTCGGGCGTTACACCACTAAACTGGGTATCCAGCGTGTTCGCGTACTGCTGGTCATCGGCAAGATGGCTGCTTGCGACCGCCGCACCGAAAATCCGGCCCGTTCGCGCCGCTGCTGCGCCCAGCGTACCATTGGTTGCTGTGCCAGGCGTTGTTGCTGTGTTGAAGATCGATTGGCGGAAAATAAAGACGATGAGCAGCAGGATGCAGAGGGCGAGAAGTGCGAAGATGAAAACAGGTTTTTGCCTGAAATAATGAAACATCCTTGTTTTCCTTTCATCAGAGAAAACAATCCACGTTCCGCGAGACAACCTCCGTTGATTGCCTCTTTCACCAGGAGTACGCAAGCGCTTGACCGGATAAGCATATCAGAGAGAGATATCCATTAACTCTTCATCCACTGAGGCGATAGCTTATTGCAAGCGCTTGCATAAACTAAGAAAGATATACAGTATTGTACGCGAATTTGTCAATCCCGTTGGTTAGAAACTCTTCACTGGGAAGGCGCTTTTATCAAATATTCTTCGCGAAAAGTATGATGGTGAACAAAAATAGCTGGAGGCACCATCGCTCTCTACCGCCTTCTTTATAAGGAGATTTTGCAAGCGCTTTCGCCATTTTCTCCTAAAAAACTTGACATTTTGCCCCTGATTCGGGTATATCTTCATTAGCATATTTGCAAGCGCTGGCAGACATATTTCTACAAAGTTGGTAGGAATGCGAGGAAATTGCAATTGTGATTGTCCTTGAGGATGCAAGGAGATGCAGATGAAGGCAATGATGGCCTTATGTTCATACCGCTGGTCCGGCGGCTTTATTCGTTTGTATTATCGCGGCGAGGTTGTGTATGAGTAATACGACCCCAACAACCACGCAGACCGTCATCACGCGCGGCAATCCCCATTTGCCAGAGGTCGCTCTGACGTTTGATGATGGCCCCAGCGAGTACACACCGCAAGTGCTGGCCGTCCTTCAAGGCTACAATGCCCAGGCGACCTTTTTCTCCATTGGGGAGAGTATCTCGCACTATCCCAACTATCTCCACCAGGATCTGGCGGTGGGCAACCATACCTTCACGCACCCGCATTTAACAACTCTCTCGGCCTCGGAGATTTATCGCGAGTTGAACCAGACCCGGACCGCCATCTATAACGCGACCGGGACGCGCCCAACCGTGTTTCGTCCACCTTATGGCGAATATAATAACGATGTACTGAACGCTGCCAGCCAGCTTGGCATGACGGTTGTGAACTGGAGTGCCGCTGCCAGCGATTGGGAAAATCCCCCACCAGCAGCCGATGTGATCGCCTCTCGCATTCTCGGCTGCGCTGAGAATGGTGCGATTTTCCTGTTGCACGAGGGTGGTGGTGATCGCTCGAATACGGTCGCAGCCCTCCCCGCAATTATTCTGGGCTTGCAATCGCGCGGCCTCCGTCTCGTAACGATCCCTGAGATGCTGGCCCATCTCAACAGAACCGAAACCAGATAACGCACCAGCAATATTTACTCTCACTGTGGCACCTGTTGTGTCGTCGTCCAGCGCGTGCCTTCTCGCTCCTCCCGAAGATGGCAGGCAATATTGCCTGTCATCTTCGGTATACTCTAACTTGTACAGACATGTTTTGCTATTCATGCAGTTATTGAAACAGACGTGAATGTGCTGGCGCTCGCTCTTGCCGCGACGAACCGTTTGCGCCCTTACCAGCAGTGCAGTATAATACTAAGGTACAACGTCAACCAATTTAGATATGCACTGTGGGGTGCCTGGTCGTAGAGGGCGCTGATGCTAGAGATATTTCGCTTAGTCTCGTACCCTACACCTATCTCCCTGCTTCATGCCCCCACCTCCCACCCCCAGAAGCGAGGGAAAGATGTATAAAGGTCCGTCCGGTATGTGGTCCTGGCTGTTCCATCGCGTGTCAGGACTGGGCATTCTTCTCTTCCTGTTCGTCCACATCGTTGATATCGCGATGATTGGCTTTGGTCCGCGAGTCTATAACGAGAGCGTGCTCCTATTTGATAGCGTCATCGTACGCCTGCTCTCGCTGGCACTGGTGGCCGCAGTGCTATTTCACTCGTTTAACGGTATCCGCATTGTTTTGATTGATTTCTGGAAAAAGGGCGTGCGCTATCAGCAGGTGATGTTTATCGTCGCGCTGGTGCTGACCGTCGTTGTCTTCTTGCCATTCGCCTATGTCATTCTCATTCCCAAACTGGGTGGCGTGGCGCTGTGGTTCGTTCAGCCTGTTGCAAATCTGGTTCATCCCTGAGCGCTATAGAGGGAACGGTAAAGCGTCCCCTGTATGAAGGAGAATTTTAGGCATGTTATCGAAATTGTACGGAGGTTCTCGCCCCTCTAGTGGCGGCTTTGAAACCTTTTCCTGGTACTATTTCCGCATCTCAGGCATCTTGCTGCTTTTTCTGGTTATCATTCACCTTGTCATTATGCACTGGACTAACGATGTCTCCTGCACAACATACGATTTTATCGCGGCACGCTATGCCAACCCGTTCTGGCGGCTCTACGACTGGCTGCTGTTGACCATCTCGCTGACACACGGCATGAATGGCCTGCGCGTGGTGATTGACGATTATGTCCATGCGCCACTACCACGCAGTATTTTGCTCTGGCTGTCGGTTTTTGTATTGATCGCCTTTTTCATGCTTGGAACGATTACACTGATTACCTTCCAGGTACCAGCGCACCTTAACCTGACCTGCATTTAATTGGCCCGCAAAGTGAGGATCATAGATCATGTATCAAAAATTTGATGTTGTTATCGTTGGCTCCGGTGGGGCCGGGTTGATGGCAGCGATGCAGTTGCCAAACGCCAGCGTCGCCGTGCTGACCAAAGTCTATCCCACGCGTTCGCATACAGGCGCGGCGCAGGGTGGTGTTGCCGCAGCTCTGGGCAACCAGGAAGAGGACCACTGGAAGTGGCACATGTACGATACCGTTAAAGGCGGCGACTATCTGGTTGACCAACCGGCGGCGGAGATTCTGGCCCGCGAGGCTATCGATGCCGTTTATGAGTTGGAGCATCGCGGTCTGCCCTTTAACCGCACCGCCGATGGTCGCATTGATCAGCGCCGTTTCGGCGGCCATACCCGCAACTTCGGCGAGGGACCGGTGCGCCGTTCCTGCTATGCCGCCGACCGCACGGGCCATATGATCCTGCAAACCATGTATCAGAGCGCCATCAAAAATCAGGTTCGTTTCTTCAACGAATTTCTGGTGTTGGACCTGCTGTTCAACGATGGTGTTGCCTGTGGTGTGGTGGCGATGGAGATTCGCACCGGCGAGATCTCTACGTTCCATGCAAAGACGGTCCTCTTCGCTACCGGCGGCTATGGGCGAGCGTGGCGCGTGACCAGCAACGCCTTTGCCTGCATGGGCGATGGTATGTCGATTGCTTATAGACGTGGCATGCCGCTGCAAGACATGGAGATGTATCAGTTCCATCCGACCGGCATCTATAAAGTTGGTGTGCTGCTCAGCGAGGCAGCTCGTGGCGAGGGTGGCAAGCTGCTCAACGATAAGGGCGAGTACTTTATGGAGCGCTACATGCCCACGCTCAAAGATCTGGCCCCGCGCGATATCGTCTCGCGCTGTATCGTGCAGGAGGTCAACGAAGGGCGCGGCATCAACGGCAAAGATTATGTCTATCTCGATGTACGGCACCTGGGCGCGAAGGTCATTCACGAGAAGCTGCCGGATATCACCGACTTTGCCCGCAACTATCTGGGCGTCGAGCCAATTACCGAGCCGGTTCCCGTTCAGCCAACGGCCCACTATGCGATGGGCGGTATTCCCACCGATGTCGATGCCCGCGTTGTGATCGACGGTCAATGGACGCCGCAACCCGGTTTCTATGCCGCTGGTGAGGTGGCCTGCGTCTCAGTGCATGGCGCGAATCGCCTGGGAACAAACTCGCTGGTGGACCTGATCGTCTTTGGTCGCCGCGCTGGCAAACATATGGCGAAGTTTATCGCCGAGAACGATCATGTGCCGCTGCCAACCGGCCACGAAGAGCATTCGCGCGAACTGCTGGACCGGCTGTATAGCTCAACAGGCAACGAGTCGGCCACGCGCATCCGTAGTGAACTGCAGAACATGATGATCGATAAGGTCTTTGTGGAGCGTACGGAGAAGGGCTTGCGTGAGTCCCTTGAGGGGATCGACGAGTTGCAGGATGCGTACAGCAAAGTGCAGTTGCAGGATAAGGGCAAGCAGTTCAATACGGAACTGGTGGAGGCTGTTGAGCTTGGCTTCCTGCTCGATTGTGCCGAGGCCACCATTCATGGCGCACTGGCCCGCACTGAGAGCCGGGGCGCACACTTCCGCCTGGATTATCCCAACCGCGACGACGTTAACTGGCTCAAACATACTCTGGCCTATAAAGGGACCGGAGCGCACGATGTTCGCCTGGACTATAAGGACGTGATCCTGAACGGGGACCCCATCTTCAAGCCAAAGGAACGGAAATACTAGAGGGAGAAGTACATGAGAGTACAGATACGCATCAAGCGCTACAATCCAGAGCGGGGCAACAAGCCGTACTGGGAGGAGTTTCGCGTTGATGTCGAGCCGATTGACCGTCTGTTGGACGCGCTGAACCAGATCAAGTGGCAGCAGGACGGCACGCTCACCTATCGCCGTTCCTGCGCTCATGGCGTCTGCGGCTCCGATGCAATGCGCATTAATGGGCGCAACCGGCTGGCCTGCAAGGTACTCATGCGCGACGTGGGCGAGCGCGTGACCATCGAGCCGATGTTGGGCTATCCGGTGATCAAAGATCTGGTCGTGGATATGGATCAGTTCTTCGAGAAGTATAAGTCGGTCAAGCCCTACCTGATCAACTACGACAACGAGCCAGGGACCGAGCGCTTGCAGAGTCCCGCCGAGCGCGAGATCTACGACGAGGGGACAAAATGTATCCTTTGTGGTGCCTGCACCGGTTCCTGCCCATCGATCTGGGGCAATCCCAACTGGGTCGGTCCCGCATCCATCGTCAACGCGCACCGCTTTATCTTCGATAGCCGCGACCAGGGAGCCGCCGAGCGTATGGCGATTCTAGGCAAGCGCGATGGCGTCTGGCGTTGCCGCACGATCTTCAACTGCACCGATGCTTGCCCACGCGGCATCCCCGTTACAGACCTGATCGAGCAGGTGAAGCGTGCCATCGTCTACGGCGATCCAAAAGACGCAGTGTAGTCGCCTGTAAAACCTGTATTCGCGTTTTTTGAGAAGAAAGGGAGATGGCATGAAAATTGCCGAGGAGACCTGGCAGCATCGCGAGATCATGACCAATGGGATTCGCATGCACTATGTCAGGCAGGGTACGGGACCGCTGATCGTCCTGCTACATGGCTTTCCTGAGTTCTGGTATTCCTGGCGCTACCAGATCCCCTTTCTTGCC
>JAICIM010000171.1 GCA_025928885.1 Ktedonobacteraceae bacterium
AGGGCCATTAAGATGCCGCCAGCCAGTACTGCGTCGAGGTCCAGCGTCGTAATATTTTTAAAGATCAGGTCTCCCAGTCCTCCCTGGCCCACCAGCGAGGCCAGCGACGCAATGCCGATAGTGGTGACGGTGGCGACGCGAATACCAGCAACGATGACCGGCAAGGCCAGCGGCAGCGTCACGCGAAAGAGCACCTGGCTTGGACTCATGCCCATTGCTCGCGCCGTTTCGAGCAGCAACGGATCGATGTTATTGATACCGGCGGCGGTGTTGCGGATCAGGACCAGCTGCGTATACAGAATGAGCGGAATGATTGCTGTCAGAAAGCTCAAACCAAGCCCGGGTATCGTAATCAAGACGCCGACCAGCGCAACACCTGGAATAGTGTAGAGCAGATCGGTAATGGTAATCACTGGTAGATAGAGCCTGCGGCGGCGTGTTACCAGGATGCCCAGCGGGATCGCGATAATCAGCGAGATGAGCATGCTGACTCCAACCAGAAAGGCGTGTTGCCAGATCAGGTTGGGGATGCTTGCCGGGTCGGATAGGTCATAATTGTACGGACTCAATAGATATCTCATGAGATTCCTCTCGGCTTCTTCTTTTGCTGTCTATGTGCCAATAAAAGCATGCATCTATGCAGACTGCTTGCTTAAATGTGGGTTTCTTCGGGTGCGGTTTGATTGCCGCGTACACGGGTAATTTCGTGATTGATGCTGGTAAGGGTCACATAGCCGAGAAGGTTGTCTGCGTCTTTGCGTTGGACGGCGAGGGCGGGTGCGTTGGTTTCGAGGAGTTTAAGCATGGCCTGGAGGAGTGTTTCATCTTCAGAACATGTTGGTACATCTCCCCAATGTGCCGACGAAACCGCCTCTGGACGATTATCCAGCGCATCAGCAACGGGCAAATACTGGAGCTGGCGCAGAATATTGTCGCCACCCACCAGCCTGCGCACAAAGTCGTTGACCGGTTGTGCCAGCAGTTCGACCGGCGTGCCAATCTGGATGAGCTTGCCCTCCGACATGACCGCGATCTGATTGCCAAGTTTGAAGGCTTCTTCGATATCGTGCGAAACGAAGAGAATGGTTTTGCGTACGTTGCGTTGAATGCGCAGCAGCTCTTCCTGCATACGCGCACGTGTAATGGCGTCCAGCGCACCAAATGGCTCGTCCATGAGCAGAATCGCCGGATCGGTGGCGAGCGCACGGGCCAGGCCGACGCGCTGCTGCTGTCCACCGGAGAGCTGACGCGGGAAGCGCTGTCGATACTCTTTCGCGGGCAGGCCGACCAGTTCCAGCAGTTCGTCAACCCGGCTTGCCAGCTTCTGTTTGCTCCAGCCGCCCGCAATCTCAGCCGTCACGCGCACGTTTTCGGCGATCGTCATATGCGGGAAGAGTCCAACCTGTTGAATCACATACCCGATGCGGCGGCGCAACTGGATGGGGTTTTCCTCTAAGATGTTTTTCCCATCGATGATAATTTCGCCCGATGTTGGCTCAATCAGGCGGTTGACCATGCGCAGCAGCGTGGTTTTGCCTGAGCCAGAGGTTCCCACCAGCATACATGTGCTGCCCTCCGGTACATCAAACGTGACTGCATTTACGGCTGGTGTACTGGTTCCGGGATATCTTTTCGTAATCTCGTGAAAGCGAATCTGTGCCATGCCATCTGGATTCCTCTCGTTAGTCTGTTTTGTAGCGATGATGGAAATAAACTTACACTGACAAGTCGTATGTCGCTCTATATACTCATCGTTACCTGATCACAATCTCCATATTATACGCGATAGTAAAGAGAAATGTCTCTGCTCTATTTTTGCTTTTTCCGCGTATGCAAGCTGTATCTATAGCTATTTTGTCGTATTCTTTTTGCAGGAATTGTTTTCGGAATATCTGTTCTACCGCTCACACTCTCAAATAAGCTGCACTATACTTCTCTCATTCACCTGTTCTAACGGCACAAACGATGAGAACGTGTTTCGCGTTGCTCCCAACTATAGACAGTATGCCCATAACCTGAAATTTCCTGTCAAAATCAGAAATTTATTCCTGCTTTAACTCATAATAACCGCCAGGAAAGCCGTCTGGTTACAGCTCTCTGGCCCATATGGGTGATGCTCCGACCAAAAAGAGCCACTCTCCGCAAAGTATTTCTATGTTTGCGTTTATCTCTTATGTATCGATGGGGTTGCGCTCTCTGCCCCAATCGCTCAACGGCTTTGTCTTAGTGCGTTTTGTAGCGTGTTCTTCTCATATTCTTACTCTGGCAGGAGAAATGAATATCGTATGCAACGTCATTTTGTACTTAAGGGCGTATTTGTCATCAGTACTGTGCTTATCTGTGGCATCAGTCTATTTGGCATTGGCCTTATGGCACACGCCACGCCCCAGACGCGGGTTCCCGTCAACGGTCAGGTGCCGCCGCTCGTCAGCCACTCCCGTCTGGTGGGAGCTGCCAGTTCGCAGCAACAACTTCAACTTTCGATAGGTCTGAAGATGCGCAATGAGCAGCAGTTGGCCCCGCTCTTGCATGATCTCTACACTCCTGGTTCGTCTCGCTACCATCAATTCCTGACCCCTCAGCAGTTTGCTGCCGAGTTTAGCCCGACTCAGGCGCAACAACAGCAGGTGACCGATTATCTACGCGGCCAGGGATTGACGGTAACGCAGATTGCCCCAAATGGTCTCCTGGTCGATGCGACAGGCAGTATCGCGACGGTTGAGAATGCCTTTCAGGTCAAGATCAATACCTATCAGTCCGGTGCTCGCTCTTTTTATGCCAATGCATCTCTGCCGACGATTCCTGACACCCTTTCTTCGCTCGTCCTTTCCATCGGTGGTATGGACAACAGCGTCCGTTTGCACCCCTTGAATCGCCAGGGTCAGGCAAAAGCGGCGGCGGGCGGCAACGGCTATGGGCCAACCGAATTGCGAGGGGCATATGATGCCTTGCCGCTGGCTCAGGCAGGCATTCAGGGAAATAATCAGGCAGTGGCGGTGTTCGAGCTGGATGGGTACAACAGCAGCGACATCAATCAGTACTTTAAGAACAACGCGCTGGGTACGCCTAATGTCTCGAACGTGCTGGTTGACGGCTACGATGGCTCTGCCAATGAGGGGGCTATCGAGGTGGAGTTGGATATCGAGGTTGTGGGAGCAATGGCCCCGAAAGCACCGCAGATTGTGTATGAGGGTCCGAACACCACACAGGGGGTCAACGATACATATAGCAGGATCGTGACCGATGGCAAAGCGCAGATTGTGACAATTAGCTGGGGCGAGTGTGAGGCACAATCTGGCAATGCTGAGCTACAAACGCTGGATGGTATCTTTAAACAGGCTGCGGCGCAGGGCATGACACTCTTTTCAGCTGCTGGCGACTCCGGGGCCTATGATTGCAATGATGAAAATCTGGCGGTTGATTCGCCTGCCGATGATCCTTATGTGACCGGCGTAGGTGGCACCAACTTGCAGCTTTCGGGTGGCAACTATGGCAGCGAGTCGATCTGGAGCAATAGCAGCGATACGCAGCGCAGCCCCAAAGGTTCTGGCGGTGGTGGTGGCATCAGCAGCTTCTTTGCGCAACCATCCTGGCAGGCGGGACCGGGCGTGAACAATCAGTACAGCACTGGCAAACGTGAGGTGCCTGATATCGCCGCCAATGCCGATCCGCAAACGGGTTATGCCGTCTATTGTACGGTCTCCGCTGCTGGCTGCCCGACAAGTGGCAACATTGTGGTTGGTGGAACAAGTGCCGCCGCACCGCTGTGGGCTGGTAGCCTGGCTCTGGTGAACGAATATCTGCAAAAGCAGGGCAAAGCCGGGGCGGGTTCTATCAATCCGGCGCTCTATAAGCTGGCGAGTACACAGCAGCCCTATCCGGCTTTCCACGATGTCACGCAGGGTAACAATCTCTTCTATCCGGCGACCGCGAACTACGATCTGGCAAGCGGTCTGGGTTCCCCGGACATCTACAATATTGCTCGCGACCTTGCTAACGATGGTTCGTCTGGTCCGGCTCCCACGCCAACGCCGGGCAGCTCTCCAACACCGCCGCCAACGCCGATTTCGTCGCCGACCGCCGTTCTGTCACCGACTCCGCCTCCGGTTTCTGGCCCCTTCGTAAAGAATGGTGGCTTTGAGAGCGGCTCTGCTTCCTGGCAGGAATATTCGGCTGGTGGCTATGAACTGGTTGATCCTGCCCATCCGCACACTGGAAAGTATGGCGCGTATCTCTGTGGCTATAGCGCCTGCAATGATGTGCTGTCGCAAGATTTCACGGTGCCAGCAAAAACGACGAAGATCACGCTTAACTACTGGTGGGCCGGGCGCACGAATCGCACTGCGCAATCATGCGTCGATAGCTTCTCTGTCCTCTTGCTCAATAGCAACGGCAAAGTGATTGCCACGCTGCAACGGGTGTGCAACAATAACCTGCCAGCCGGGTGGCAACAGCGCAGCTTTGACGTGACGAACGACTTAGCATCCTATGCTGGCAAGACCGTATCGGTGGTCTTTTCAGCGCGAACGACGGCCACGCAGGTGACAACGGCCTTCTTTGTGGATGATGTGAACGGCACTATCCAGTAGTGGTGCTCTGTGAAAAGAGGGGTGCGCTTCCTGCGTGCCTCTCTTTTATTTATTGGACCGTCACAGTTAAATTCATATTGGGGTGAATGGTGCAGTAGAGGTGAAAAACTCCGCTGGTGTTGAACGGACCAATGACCTTCGTCTCGTTCCCCTGAAGCGTCAGCCCGGCTGGTGCGCCCGGCTCTTTGAGCGTTTCCTGTATCCCATCTTTCCATGTCCCATTGGCGATGACATGTAGCGTTGCTGCATCGTTAATAACTGTAATGCTCTCGCCTTTTTTGATCGTTATCTGGTCTTGCAAAAAGATTATATCGTTGGTATGAACCGTATTAGTGCTATCCCCACTGCTCTGTTCTCCGCAGGCCACAATGAGTATTGAGAACAGGCTACACAACAGTAAAATGACACATAGCTTTTTCATGAAATCTCCTTCGGGGTTTTCGTAGTTGCGCGACGTTATCGCGCTGGCGGCACGTTGTGGATAGTGGACCTGGCGCGATGAAGTCGCGCAACTACGAAACGCGGCATCCCTCTTGTTCATTATAGACTCGTCCAACCGGCAAGCAATAGCTCCGTGTTGTTAATGTTGGCGAACCGGGTGGGGATGCCGCCGCTCAGGGAGCCGTAGTACATGCTATAAGTGTTGGTCTGGGGGTCGTGTTCCTGCAAAGCATAGAGGCTCCCATCGCGAGAAACGTTCGACCAGACGTATTGTGTGAAGAGACACAACGATTGCTGGTTCGGAATGTCGGTGGTGAGGCGTGTCAGGCCGGAGCCATCGACCTGGATCTTCCACAGCCCGTTTTTGCTGGTGTCGCCGCTATAGTTCTCGATCAGCAAAAGCTGTGTTGTGGTACTGATGGTGCGGAGCATCGTGACGGCCTGATCGATCTTTTTGATAGTTTTGGTCGGCCCTCCTTGCGCAGATTGCACCGTAATAGTGCTGGGTCCGAGCGGCGCATTCATCCCTGATCTTATGACGGGCGCGAGGGTGCAGCTGCTAATAAACAGTTGCTTCGAGTCGTAACTACTATCGAAACTGCCACACGGCCCGGCTGCAATTTTCTGCAAGTCGCCGTCGTGCTGCTGCGCTCCCTTTTGCATGTCTAAAATGTAGATGTTTTGCGGGGGCGCATCAGTATCAGGCAGGGAAGCCGTCAAATAGATATGGGCGGTGTCCAGCCAGGTGATGGGCCGATAGATCAGATTGCCCTGGGGAATCAGCTCGGCCTGGAGTTGCCCGGTTGTGATATCCAGCAGGTAGGTTGTCGGCTTTGTGGCATTGTTGGTAGAAGAGAGATTAAAGATCACATCTTGCTGGTGGAAGGACCACTGACTGTTAGAGATGCTGGTATGTGCAGGGGCGCAATAGAGCGTTTGTTGTCCCTGCCCATCGGCACGTACCATGCGCATTTGAGCCTGTCCCGCGACGACGGCAGTAAACAGTACCCATTGTCCATCCTGCGACACCTGAGCCTCGCTGATATAACTATTCGGCAATTTGCTGATCTCGATACCCTGGGCTGTTGCGGTTGCCTCGCGGCGCTTAATGGTGCCAGCGATGGGGTGATCGTGTGTGCCTTCATTGACTATATAGATGATATTTTGATGGATGCCCAGCACCAGCGGAGCCGTGACCGCAGCCCGCGCTGTGTTGGCCGCCGGGCAGGAGGTCGTTGCAGGAGGGACGGCCACTGAGGTCAGCGTTGTTCCAGGTACGGCGGTCGAGCCTCCTTTGGAGGGGACGGAGGCGGCTGCCTGTAACGTTGCTGTTCCTGCCGGAATTGGTCTGTTGTTTTGCTGGCTCTGAGCATAGAGTACTCCTCCCAGACTGGCAACTCCAACCAGTGCAATCAGCAACAGGGTAGTGAGCAGCGGAGGCCGTCGCCTGGGCGTGTTTCCCGGCTGTTGTGGTGGTGACAGATAGGGCGTATGGAGTTCAGCAGGCGTACTGGTATTGGGAGATGTGCTTGCTGACGGGCTGTAGCCAGATGATGGACTGGTGGCGGAAAGACGAGCTGGCAGCGTAAAACCTTCTTGTCCCGCTATCAGATCTGGCCCGCTTCCGGGTGTTGCGGGATGTGACGATGGGGTGATCTGCACGGTAGGTGTAGTTGCATAGAGATCCCGTTTCTCCAGCGCTGGTGGCGTTTCTGCAATAGCCCATTCGAGTGCCTGTTGCAGATCGTCCGGCTTGTGGTAGCGCTGCTCCTGGTCTTTCTCCAATGCTCGTAGCACAACGGCCTCCAATGCGGGAGGGACGCGTGGATTCAGGGCGCGTAAAGATCCTGGCCGCTCGTGGAGGTGTTGCATGAGCAGGCCCATATAGCTATCGGCATGGAATGGACGTTCTCCGGTCAACATCTCGTAGAGAACGACGCCCATCGAGTAGATATCGCTGGCTTGCGTCGCTTTGCCCATAATTTGTTCGGGGGCCATATAATCCGGCGTCCCGTTGATCGTGGGCGTACTTTGATGGGTGAGATCGGTTACTAACGGCGTATTTTGGGCTGTGGCGAGGATTTTGACCAGCCCGAAATCGGAGAGCAGCAGGTGTTCCTGTCTGCTGTTGCCGCCTGAAGCTTTGAAGAGCAGATTGCCCGGCTTGATATCGCGATGGATCAGGCCGCGATCATGGGCGTATTGAAGGGCGTCGAGCACCTGTGAGATCAGGCGAACCGTTTCTGTGGGCGGGATGACGCGCTGTTTGCGCAAACGATCTTTGAGCGAACCTCCCGCCATACAGGGCATGACGAGATAGGCGATGTCCTGTTGTTTGCCATAATCATAAACGGGAAGGATGTTCGGATGGTCAAGTTGTGCCAGTACGCGTGCCTCGCGCTCAAAACGAAGCAAGAATTCCTCAGTTTTTCCACTTTCTGCTTGAAAGACTTTCAGAGCCACCTCTCGTTGTAAGTGGATATCTTCAGCCAGAAAAACGGTGGCCGTTCCTCCATAGCCAAGTTCCTTGCTGACGCGATAATGGCCCAGAACGCGTCCGACCATCTCTTCCGATTTCATCGCAAATCCAGTCTCCTATGCCTGACATGATCTCTGTGGATAGTGTCTCCTCTACGTTGTACAGGATAGCATAGTAGCCTCTAGAATGCTAGAACTTATGGGTAGCATCATTCGCCTGTTGCTGATCTTCATCCACCGGCTCAAGATTGACTACAATTGGCTCCTGAGCATTGCGCACAATTACCCATTGCGACGGCTCATCGGCTGGATTGATCTCCTGATGTGGCACAAATGGTGGCACATAGATAAAGTCGCCGGGATCGACCTCTTGCTCAAATTCTAGGTGTTCTCCCCAGCGAATCTTGCCATGCCCGGAGACCACATAGATCACCGTTTCCAACTCTCCATGATGATGTTTGCCACTCGCTACATGAGGAGAGACGACTGTGACGCCTGCCCAGATGCCCTGTGAGCCAGCCAATTCACGCGAAACGGCGGAGACGCGCTGCATGCCCGGTGTCTGTACCGTATTGGCGTCGAACTGATGGGGTTTGATAACTCGTACCGCTTGCGCCCACTGTGCAGGCGACTGGTTTTCGTTACTACTCACGCTCAAAACCTCCTTATTGGGAGAATAAATTCTGTCGTAGTTGCGCGACGGTCTCGCTCCTAGCTCACCCTCCACACACGTAGCCCCAGGCGCGAGACCGTCGCGCACCTACGACCAGATTTCCTATTTGTTTTAAACCTCTTGTAGCCGATAGACCTCGCGGGCCGTATCGTGTAAGATCCAGCGGGCCAGATGATACGCCTGCTCCTCGTCGATCTCGTCGGCATCGATCATTTCTTGCAACACCTGTCCAAGCACGCTCCGCGCACGCAAGGCCCCGATCCAATACATCTCTGGAATGTAAATCCCATCGGTGCTATACACAAGCTTGCTGGCGGGAGCCACGCTGATGGCCTGGCGCGTGAAGGCCAGCATCTCCAGCTTATCAACAAAGGGGATGGTATAGGAGAGATCGAAATAGACCTGCGGGTAGATCGCGGCCAGATATGCCCCGAACTGGCTATAGGGATAGCTTTCGTGCAACAACACGATCGGCATGCTCTGATAGGCAGGATCGGCCATGATATCGCGCAGGTGCAAGGGATTGCCCAGGCGTAGATCGGTGTCGCTATCGCCATAACCCGTGTGGAACTGAACGGGCAACCGCTGTTCTGCCGCTTGCTCGAAGGCAATGTGTAACAGATAATCCAGGAGTGGCTTGTGGGCAATGCGTAGTTTTCCCTGACTGATAGCCTGTGAACGCGCTTCGGTAAACGATTTGACGGCATCGTCCTTGCTCCAGTGTCTGATCTGGAGGCCGGTGCGATAGGCCACGATGCTCTTCAAGCCGCTATAGCCCTGCTCGCGTGTGTTGCGCACTGTGGCAGCAAAGCGGGCAACGATTTCATCAAAATCGGCGTGGGCCACGATCAGATCTTGCATTAGCGTTTCGAGGCGCAGCAGCTTCGCAGTATGGCAACTTCCTGTTTGGCTCATTTGCTCGGGCGTGTAGCTCTCCTCTGGGAGCGGATAGCCAGTATCGAGGATCAGCGTACCAATGTTAGCAGCTTTGGCCAGATCGGCGAGGAGCGTCTCAGGCGAGCGACTATTGTGGGCGACGACGACATCCTGTTCAGTGGCCGGACAGCCATAAAAACGGGCCATCTGACGGATAGCCCAGAGATAATGGACTGAGTTTGGCATATGCTTATTGGCGAAATCCGTACTGCTCGCTTCGGTGAAGAGGCGGCGCAGGCGCGGCACATCCAGCTGCTGATCGCGATACATGGGATGGCAGTGGTTATCGACGACAGGAATAGGCATAAGATCGAGCATAGAGCGACTCCTTATTGGAACATAGTATCTCAGAGCATATCGTCTCACTAGTAGTATGACACAAAATGGATAGGCAATCTTCTATGATGCAGCACGACACCTCTCCTTGCTGCTTTTTTTATAAGAAGTATCGCAAGTAGCTTACTTTGCCAGTATATCAATCTGCTGTCTGCGAATAGTATTTTCTCTGTTTTTTATGCATTCTTAATAATCCTCCTGTTATAATTTTGCAAACGAACGGCGTTATTTCTCTGAAAGTGTTGAACGTTTTATCGAGTTTTGTCAGGAGAAGAAATACTATATATCGGATAATTTTTTTATTTTTGACGGAGAGAAAAGAAAATGATAACAACCAACGTATCCCCGCTGGGAAGGAGTTCTGAGAAGCGAAACGGTGATCAGCCGCTCCCATCTGAACAATATGTTGCAAAGGCGCTCCCACCTTTTTTGCGCACAAGAGATCTGATTGCTATTTTTCTAACTGCGATTGTTTTTATTACAAATGCTGCTATTGCCGCCTCTGGAGGAGCGGCGGCGTATATCTATTGGATTATTGGAGGTCTGACGTTTTTTATTCCCAGCGTAATTGCGACGGCTCAACTGGGCGTGCTATTTCCCTATGAAGGGTCGATCTATAACTGGGTCTATAGAACACTTGGTTCGTACTGGGCATTCTTTGCCGGGCTATGCTTGTGGTTCCCTGCCGTGCTGGTCCTGGTGAGTGCTTCCGATACTATCGTGACCTATCTTCAGGGGTTGAATTCGACATGGTTAGTGGAACCCTGGCAGCAGGGCTTGACGATTATTGCCATTTTGATTGGATCGGCATTTCTTGCAACCCGGCCAGCTCGTGTCTCACAAAATCTGATCAATGTTGGGGCCTGTCTGATTATCTGCGCGGTAACCCTGATCACTTTAGCTGGTATTCGCTGGCTGCTCAGCGGCCATCCATCGGCAACGAGCTTTAACCATCCCGCCGATTGGAGCATTAATGCAAACAATTTCGCGTTGCTGGGATTGATCACGCTGGCATATCTTGGTTCGCAGATCCCATTGAATATGGGTGGGGAGATGATCGGGAATAGCGAAGGGCAGAAGCGAAAAAGTATTATCCGACATTTACTGATCGGAACGGTCCTCGTCTTTGTCTGCTATTTCCTGGCGACGTTTTCGCTACTCGTCGTGGAAGGTTCGACAAATGGAGCTGCCCCGTTCGCATTAGTGGATACGGTGGATAAAGCTTTTGGCAAGTTCTGGGGTAATATCACAGTGATGTGCATTATTGGTGCATTTTTCTGTACCGTCGTAATGTACAATGCCTCGTTTGCCCGCATCCTGTTTGTGGGGGGTGTCGATAAAAGAGTTCCTATCAATATGGGCAGGCTCAATAAGTATCGTGTGCCTGCCAATGCTATTATCATCCAGACGATCCTCGCGATTGTCTTTATTGCCTTTGCATTTCTGGTCGTGCCATATGCCATCAAATTAAACTCACCGGCCAATCTTGCTGCCATTATTTACAATGTCAGCCAGGCCGTCGTTTCGCTGCTCTGGGCTTTCATGACCAACTTTTTCTATATAGCTCTGTTTAAATTATACCTGCACAATCGGGAGCTATTGCGTGAAAAAGCACTGCTTCCCATTCCGGTTTTGCTGATAGCCTGCGTTGTTGGACCAATTAGTTGCGTCGCCACGATTGTTGATTCAGTATTGTACTCCTGGATTCCAACCCTCATTCCTAATGAGACGTGGACGCTGGTTGTGAGTGGCGTCGTGGTGATCAGCTTTACGCTGGTTGCCGTCGGAAGCATGTTTGCGACCACTGAAGCCGCGTGGCAAAGCTGGACATCCTAGCAATTATTGGATGATATCTGTAGGCATAATGCGTGTTAACTTTTAAATCTGGCAACGCTCATGGGTCGTTTTGAGGGGGGGGGGGGGGGGGGGGGGGGGGGGGGGGGGGGGGGGGGGGAGAGGGTGTGCCGGGA
>JAICIM010000687.1 GCA_025928885.1 Ktedonobacteraceae bacterium
AATTGCAAACGTATACAATACCGCGCTTCACCCTGCAACCGCTGATCGAAAATGCTATTTATCATGGGATTGATCCGAAGATCGAGGGAGGCAACATAGAGGTGAGGGGCTGGTGCGAAGAAGGGCAGTTGGTCCTCTCGATTCTTGATGATGGGATAGGCATGGCGGATGAAGAGCTGCACCACTGGCAATCAGCGCTCAAGTATGAGGCGAATCTGCTTGCCCGTTCGCACCATATTGGTCTGCTCAATGTCCAGGGGCAGATTCAACGCATCTTCGGCTCTGAATATGGGCTTGCTCTGGCCGCAGGTCAGACCGGGAGAGGTATTAGCATGACGATCCGCTTGCCCCTCTGTTCTCCAGAAGAGGCGGCGTTGGAAGGAGAATTTGATGTATCAGGGGCAAGAGCATAGGATACTGATTGCGGACGATGAACGCGTGATTCGCCAGGGGTTGCAGGTGCTTATCACACGACATTATCGTGACCTCACCATCCTGGAGGCCAGCAATGGCCTGGAATGCTGGGACTTGCTGAGGACGGAACCTCAGATCCAGCTTGCTTTTATTGATATACGCATGCCGGAAATGAATGGCCTCCAGATTTGCGAAAAGGTGAAAACGGCAGGTGTCACGGTGAAAATGGTGATCATTTCAGGGTTCCGCGACTTTGATTATGCACGTCAGGCGTTGCGCTATGGCGTGATCGATTACCTGCTCAAGCCGGTGAATCCTTCTGATGTCCTGCGCCTGGTTCACGAAGCTGTCACGACGCCTCTGCCCGCGCCGCAGCTCAGTGAGAGGCAGGAACGCCTGATCGTTGAAGAGATGCGTAGATGGGTACACGATCATTTGCATGAAGACATGACCCTGCATGATCTTTCTAGCAGGTTTCATTACTCGGTTAGTTATATCAGCATGCTATTCAAAAAGGAGATGGGGACGGGGTTTCAGGAGTACCTGCTCGATTGCCGCATGCAGCGAGCAAAGCATCTCCTGTTAGACCCGACCCTGCGTATCTCGCACGTTGCTCAACAGGTAGGCTACACCAATCCTAAAGCGTTTTCGATAGCGTTTCGCAAAGCGTGCGGTATTCCTCCCACTGAATATCGCGAAATGCGTGGCAGAGAGACTATTCCTGAAATCATATACGATGCACAGCAGCATCTGTAAAAGCCTGTGTATGTTGAAGGGTTTTTGGATGACAAAAATGGTCATCTCAAAGCCGATTCAAATTGCTCTGTCATCACATTTTTGCTTTATGGGCGCAATAGTGTTTTGATGGCACGGCGCTCGTCCATCGCCCGGTAGCCCTCCGCAACTTGCTCCAGTGGCAGTTCCAGGTCGAATACCTTGCCGGGTTGGATCTGGCGCTTCCAGATGCGATCAATGAGGTCGGGCAGGAAGCGGCGCACCGGTGCCGGGCCACCGTGCAGATGGATTTCCGCAAAGAACAACTCTTGCCCATCCAGCTTCACATCGTGGGAGACGCCGACGTAGCCGACATAGCCACCGGGTCGGGTGGAGCGGATCGCCTGCATCATCGATTCCTGGGTACCAACCGCCTCGATAACGGAGTGCGCTCCGATCCCATCGGTGAGTTCCTTGATCTTCTCCACGCCCTCGTCACCACGCTCAGTGATGATATCGGTCGCGCCGAACTCGCGGGCGAGCTGCTGGCGTTGCGGGTGGCGGCTCATCGCAATGATGCGCTCTGCCCCCAGCTGTTGGGACGCAAGCACGGCAAGCAGCCCGACTGCGCCATCGCCGATGACAACAACGGTCTTGCCCGGTTCCACATCGGCGGCAACAGCACCAAACCAGCCAGTACCCAGCACATCCGATGCGGAGAGCAAGCTCGGGATCAGGTCGTCAGATGGGATGTCCGATGTTGCTACTAGCGTACCATCCGCCAGCGGGACGCGTAACCACTGCGCCTGAGAGCCAAGAGCGCCAATAGGTTGTTTGTGGAGGCACCTGCTCTGGTAGCCCGCCTGGCAGATCGGACAGGTGTTGTCGGAGGCGAAAAACGATCCGACGACAAACTGACCGGGTTTGATGGTCCTGACTTCGCGGCCAACCTCTTCGACGATGCCAACATACTCGTGTCCCATCGGGGTTGGCTTCGTGACCGGTTCAATGCCCCGATAAGGCCACAGATCAGACCCGCATACACAGGTACTCGTAACCCTGATAAGAGCGTCGGTTGGCTCGATGATCGTTGGGTCAGGGCGCTCCTCGAAGCGCACATCATGTGGGGCGTACAATACAGCTCCTCGCATATATATGCTCCTTTTCTTTGTGAGTAATGACATTCTTGAGTTTCGTTGTAATTGCAAGTTTCATGCTGTCAGCACGTTGAAGCTTCTCCTGGAGTAACGTATTAACATAAGCAGGGCAGTATGTCCTGCCCGAGAAGGAAATGCTGGCACGTATATAGCATTTCTTTCATAATAGGCGTGGTGTCTCATATGCTCTGACGATAGTTTATTGATGACCGACGATGGGATGAGGCACATACGGCTCTTCTAGAGAGGCCACCTCTTCCCGGGTCAATTTCACAGACAGAGCGCCAATGGCATCTTCAAGATGTGAGATCTTCGTGGCTCCAATGATTGGGGCTGTCACTGGCTGCTTCTGTAATAGCCAGGCAAGCGCGATCTGCACGCGTGGAACCCCGTGCTTCTCTGCGATATCCGCCACCTGTGCAACCACCTGCTGATCGGTCTGGGCGGTCGCATCGTACTTGCTTTTGGCAATTTGATCGGTCTCGGAACGCAACGTGCTTGTCGAGGACCAGTCGCGCGTTAATCTGCCGGAGGCCAGTGGACTATACGGGATTACCCCGATCTTCTCCTCGCGGCACAGCGGCAGCATCTCCCGTTCCTCTTCGCGGTAGAGGAGGTTGAGGTGATCCTGCATCGAGACGAAACGGGTCCAGCCATGTTTCTCGGCTGTGTATAGTGCCTTCTGAAATTGCCAGGCGAACATAGCGGAGGCTCCGATATAGCGGGCCTTGCCAGCTCTCACCACGTCATTGAGCGCTTCCATCGTCTCCTCGATAGGGGTCTGGTAATCCCAGCGATGGATCTGGTAGAGGTCTACGTAGTCGGTCCCAAGCCGCTTGAGGCTGTGATCGATCTCGCTGAGAATCGCCTTGCGCGACAGTCCAGCGCCATTGGGGCCATCATGCATTCTGCCGTGTACCTTCGTGGCGATGACGACCTCATCGCGATTGGCGAAGTCCTTCAATGCGTGTCCCAGGATCTCCTCACTCGTGCCGCTCGAGTAAACATTGGCGGTATCAAAGAAATTGACCCCCAACTCAAGCGCTTTCTTGATAATTGGTCGGCTGTTTTCTTCATCCAGCACCCATTTGTGAACCCATTGTGTTGCGTCGCCAAACCCCATGCACCCGAGACAGATGCGCGACACATCCATTCCGGTGTTTCCGAGCTTCGTGTATTCCATATGCTTTTCCTCTCCGCTAGACTGGCACCAGCTTCAG
>JAICIM010000657.1 GCA_025928885.1 Ktedonobacteraceae bacterium
CCGATGAGAACTGGGCGTTGACGATGGACGAGTTTGCACGTGGGGGCAAAGATGCCGCTTTCCTGCTGGGGAGCGGGTTGGCACTCTATGTGGCCTGGCTTGGCTCGACGCTGCTGGGACGTATCGCCAGCGGGATTGTGCCGGCCCCGGCCCGCTTCGGTCTGGATTTCGCGTTTACGGCGGTCTTTCTCGCGCTGCTGGTGGGATTGTGGAAGGGCAGGGGCGATCTGCTGCCCTGGATCGTTGCCGCTGCCGTCTCCCTCATCACTGCCCGTTTGCTGCCCGACAAATGGTACATTCTCTGTGGTGCGCTCGCTGGTAGCCTGGTAGGAGTGGTGCGCGATGCTCGATAATGTGTTGACAATTGCCGGTATGGCGCTGGTGGTCTATGCGACGCGGGTGAGCGGTCCCTGGCTGCTGGGCCGCTGGCTCGATGTGCGTCCGGTTAAAACGTGGTTGGGCTATTTGCCGGGAACTGTCCTGGTAGCGCTGGTGGCCCCGCTGGTCTTCGCAAGCGGCGTGGCTGAGGCGCTGGCATCTCTGGTAACGCTGCTGATCGCCATTCGCACGCGCAATGTGCTAATCTCGATGCTGTTTGGCGTCGTGGTGGTCTGGGGACTGCGCTTCTGGTTTGCGTAGAGGTAGCCGACTTGTACGGATGTGAACTCTATAATATCCGTACAAGTCTTCTCGTCTATAAAAAACGGTGAATCGTCTTATAGTCATTCTAAAAAATCGTGCAGGAAGGTGAGTAGCGTTTGATTGAAGAACGCGGGGTTGTCCTGATTGGCATTGTGGCCTGCGTCGGGGATCACCACGTAGCGGCAGGTTGGTTCGCGCTGCGCCCAGAGCGGTGCTTGCTCCATAACTTCTGTCAGGGCGTCCTGATCTCCACGCGTCAACAGGAAGGGGACAGCGATGTGATAATCTGGCTCTTCGTGAAAGAAGGTGGGGACCGATTTTCTCAGGACACGCCACGTTTCCAGGGGCGCACAGGCTTCCAGCACGTAGGCTTTGACTTCGGGTCGTATCGTCACTGTATCGGCGAGAAACTGCTGCAAATTCGCCGCTGGCACGTCGTTGAGACCGATTTGTGTTCGCCTCTGCTCCAATGCCGGGGGAGCCTTTGCCGTGATGCAGTAAGCGCCGATAATCACGAGGGCTTTGACACGTTTGGGATGCAGGAAGGCCAGCTCTTGCGTGATATTTGCCCCAACCGATTGGCCGATAAAGCAGGCCCGTTGATAGCCGAGTTGATCGACAATGGCGAGTAGATCATCGACGAGGGTGCGCAGCTCCAGCACGCCATCGCTGCCGAGCGGTTGCGATTGCCCATGCCCGCGCACATCCCAGAGCAGCACGCGGTACTCGCTGGCAACGGCGGCCAGCTGGGCATCAAACATGTGGTGATCCATCATGCCGCCATGCGTAAAAACGAGCAGTGGACGCCCGACCGGTCCCGCCAGCCAGTAATGGATCGTTGTGGTGTCACGTACGATTTGTTGATGTGTCGTTATGATGTCCTTCATATCTAGCTCTTTTCTTTCTGCATTATTCAGCCATACGCAGCGTGCCAGCTCCCCATATCTCAGCCACGCGCCCATTTTCGATACGGAATATCTCCATAATGAGCGGTAGGGGCTGGTCTGGAGAGGTTGGCCTGCCATGAATCGTCACCCGTAGCGCTACTTTGTCGCCCTCCGCGATCACATCTTCGACAACAAAGCGCGTCTCAGGATAGCCCGCAAAAGTGTTTTTCAGTGCCTCTCTGGCCTTTGCGATGCCGACCTCTCTCATCGCATGCCTGACGATATCGGGCGCAAACAGCGTCTCCAGCGCTGCCACATCTTGCCTGTTGATCGCCTCGTAGACACGATATGCTATAGTTCTGTTGTCCTCTACAGCCATGAAAAATTCTCCTTCACATGCATATGAAAACGTCTGTTACGCCTTCTCTTCCATTTGAATATCGCGCATATTGGCACGCACCTGTTGGAGTGTGCGCAGCGTGACCTCCAGTTCCTCTTGTGATATGCCTTCAAGCAGGCGGTGTTGAAACGTGGCGTGCGTCTCCCTTAGCCCTTTGACGATCTGTTGACCTGAAGGGGTGAGCGCAACCAGCGTGTAACGGTTGTCCTGCGGATCGAGGCGACGGCTGACAATCCCTTCGGCCTCGAACTGCTTAACCAGCCGGGTAACCGTGGCCCCGTCAAGCTGTAAATGCTGCTGCAAGGCGGCGTGGCTGATCTCGCTCTGCCGCGACAAACTCGTCAATAATTGCAGCCGCGCCTGGGTCATACCAATATACTGCCCGTATGCCTGTTTCGCCTCTGAGCAAGTATAAGAGAGCTGTTCAAAGAAAGTATCTTCAAAGGTTTCCATAACATCGTTTCCTGCGCATATAATTGAAATGCCCATCAATCGGGCTATTTCTATTTATAACATCAATCGTTGATGTTGTCAAGAGTTGTGATTGTAAACGATTGGACAGGAGAAAGACAAAATGGTGCGAGACGCATTGGTGCAGAGCGCTATCGATCACTGGCGACCGAGGTTTCTTGCCAACGGTATCGATAGCAATGATTTTCAGCGCGTCACCGGTAGCGTAGAGCGTTGGGACGATTGGTGCCGGGCGTGGTCCGAGTGTGGGACCATGCACGAGCAGATGGGAGCGGAGGCGGAGGCGCAGAGGCTGTATGAGTCGGCCTCAGAACACTATTTGCACGCGGCAATGGCCTATCACTTCGGGAAATTTTTATTTGTGAAAAAGCCGCAGGAGCTATTGATCGCTCATCGCAAGGCGGTTGAGACGTATAAACGCGCTTTGCCGCTGTGCGAGATTCCAGGTGAGCATGTTGCAATCCCTTACGAGGGAGGGGCCACGCTCTATGGCATCCTGTGCAAGCCCTGGCACACGCCGAAGCCGCCAGTGGTGATCCTCATTCCGGGGTTGGATTCGGTCAAGGAAGAGCTGCATAGCTACGGCAACGATTTTCTCAGGCGTGGCATGGCGGTGCTGGCTATCGACGGTCCGGGCCAGGGCGAGATGGAGTTTGAGCACCCCATTCGCCACGATTACGAGGTCCCCATTCGCTACGCCATCGATTATCTTGAGCGACGCAACGATATCGATGCCGGGCGCGTTGGCCTGATGGGCGTGAGCTTCGGCGGCTATTACGCGCCACGAGCCGCCGCTTTTGAGCCGCGCGTCAAAGCTGCCATCGCGAATTGTGGCCCCTACAGGTTCGTCAATGCCTTTGAGCGCCTGCCGCAGCTCACACGCGATGCGGCGATTGTGCGCAGCAAGTCGCGGGATGCAGAGGAGGCGCAGGCAAAGCTGGCAACCTTCGATCTTGAAGGCGTGTTGTCTCACATCACCTCTCCCTTGCTGGTCATCATGGGGAGGCTGGATAGGCTGGTTCCCCCCAGCGACGCCGAACGGATGGTACAGGAGGCTGGTGGAACAGCAGAGCTATGGATGTTTGAGGACGGCAACCACGTCTGTAACAACATCCCCTACAAGCATCGCCCCCAGCAAGCGGATTGGATGCGCCAGAAATTGCTTATATTATCGTAGCCGCGCGACTGTATCGCGCTTGTAATGATTTTTGGCAAGAAAGCAGGAATGTCGTTTTATCACGCTTATTCGGGTTGTGGTGTTGTTTAAGAGCGCGATACAGTCGCGGGCTTTATCGCGCTTGTAATGGTTTTTGACAAAAAAGCAGGGATGTCGTAGCCGCGCGACTGTATCGCGCTTGTTCGGGTTGTGGTGTTGTTCAAGAGCGCGATACAGTCGCGCGGCTACGA
>JAICIM010000309.1 GCA_025928885.1 Ktedonobacteraceae bacterium
AACCCCACATAATATGGGTCGGTCATAATCTTAAATTCGATGGGCAGTTTTTAGCAGCCCATTTTGGCGTCAAGCTCTCTCGCGTCTATGATACTATGCTGGCGGAGCAGCTGGTGCATGGTGTCGGCCTGCACGATCCTGCTCTCTCAGTGAGTTTGCAAAAGACGGCAGCACGTTATGAGATCGCCGTGACGAAAGAGCAGCGTGCATGGTTTCCTGGCCTGGATCAACGGGTACAGGAATGGCAGGCCCCGTTTCCCTCAGAGCAACTGACCTATATGGTACAGGATGTAGAGGTCGCCTATCGCTTATATACGTTGCAGCAAACAAAACTACATGCACACCATCTGGAGGTTGTCACCGCGCTGGAAAATGAAGCCCTACCGGCGCTGGCGGCGATGGAGTTGCAAGGTGTTTGCATTGATACTGCTCGTTGGCGCGAGATCCTCAAACGGAAGCAACAGCGGCAGGAAGTGTTGGGGCAACACGTACGCGCTGTCTTAGGCCAGGCACTTCAGACGACCTACCGTGCCTATCAAGAGGCACAACGTGCGGAAGAAAAACGTTTGATGCAGGCGTATCAGAGTGCTCCGGGCAAGCAGACGTGGCAGGCGTTTAGCAAAGCAGGACTCTCAATGTGGCAGAAGACGCACCCGCCAGTGCCAGCGCCGCCGAAAGCGGGGATCAACCTTGCCTCGTCTGGACAACTGCAAGCCGCCCTGGCGGCGGCAGGCATTCAGCTCTCCTCGACACGCGAGGCTGAACTGGAACGTTATGCGCAGGCCCATTCCATCATTGCCGAATTGATGGAGTGGCGCAAGTTAGAGAAATTCAGGAGTGCGTTCGGGGAAAACATCCTCACCAAAGTCGAAGCAGATGGCCGGTTACGTACGGAGTATGCACAGATTGGCGCGGTCTCTGGTCGCATCATTTGTAGCCATCCCAATTTACAGCAGATACCTGCCAAAGAAACGAACGAGGAAGAGAACCTGCGCAGTTGTTTTGTGGCCCCAGAAGGCTCACTCATCCTCAAAGCCGACCTCAGCAATATTGAGTTACGTATTCTTGCTGAAGTGGCCCATGATCCGGTGATGTTGCGCCTGTTTGCAGAAGGGCGAGATCTGCATGCAGAGACCGCGAAGATGATGTTTGACTTGCCGCCGGAAACGGACACTAAAAAGCATCTCTACAAAGGCATCTCTGCACGAGCCGTTGCCAAAACGATTAACTTTGGTCTCGCCTATGGCATGGGGGCGCAGGGTCTTGCCAATCGCATTGGATGTTCTGTTGAGGATGCGAAAGAGTTGGTGAAAGCCTACTTTGCCACCTATGCAGGGATTGCCACCTGGCTCTGGCAGGCCGGGCAACAGGCCAGGAAACATGGCTATGCGGTGACGCTGGCAGGGCGAAGGCGCTGGTTCGATTTTGATCTGGATGAATATGGCACGATGGAGCGTTCGGCGAAGAACCATCCAATACAAGGAACAAACGCTGATATTCTCAAATGTGCGCTTGCGCTGCTCTACGAAGCACTGCCAGAGGGGGCCTCGCTCATCCTGGCTGTGCATGATGAACTGGTCATTGAATGTCCAGAGGCACTGGTTCCCCAGGTAGAAGAGTTAATGAAGGAAAAGATGGTGCAGGCCTGCCGCCGCTTCCTCAAGGTCGTGCATATTCCCGCTCCTGATGTCATCGTTGCTCCATATTGGAAAAAAGACGAGTAAGCCCCTTGTTTGCTACGCTACTACCGGCACATCTTCTCAAAGGTCAGTGCCGGGTTTCTTCAAAGGATAATCAATGTGTAAATTACGGCTCCTCTCCATTTGTTCTGGAATCGGCGGGGCTGATCTGGCGGCAGAGTGGACTGGTGGCATAGAGATTGTTGGTCAGGTCGAGATCGATCCTTTTTGCCGAACCGTCCTCTCAAAGCATTGGCCGCACGTGAAGCGTCTACGCGATATTAAGGAAGTCCAGGGTGATGAGTTTGGAAAAATTGACCTTGTGGTCGCGGGAATCCCTTGCCAACCTTTCAGCAACGCCGGGAAGCAACGCGGCGCGGCAGATGACCGTTACCTCTGGCCGGACCTGCTCCGCATTGTGCAACGATGCCAGCCCCGTTGGCTGGTTATCGAAAACGTTGATGACTTTACCTATCTGGCGCTCGACCTCGTACAGGCTGATCTGGAAGGTGAGGGGTACGCCGTGCAAGCGGTTGTATTTCCGGCTTGCGCCGTCGGTGCGCCGCATATCCGCCAACGATGCTTTGTTGTGGCGCACGCCAACCGGCTCAGAGAGTGCGGGCCGAAAGGTGGGAGGGCCGGAGTGTACCAATCACTCACGGGCCAAAGGGGAGAAGATGGGCGATCAACGACAACTGCGCCTACCAGGATGGACCGATCACGACAGCCGTCCCGAAGCAGAGAAGTCCAGGGCGTCTATGTGGCAAGTCTATCGAGCGGCAAAAGCGAAGGCCGACAAGCACAGGCCGTACCACAGTATGCTGTTTGAGAATGTACCAGAGGTGGTTGCGTGGAGCGGGTATCGCCGCTGGATACAACATATGCTCACACTGGGTGATGAGGAACCTCGTCACCCAGTGTGAGCATCAGATCCTCTCTGTCAATGCCATGCATTTTGGCGTTCCTCAGTGTCGCGATCGCTGGATTGCCGTATTCTGGCCGAAGGGGGCCAGAAAGCCTGACCTGGACGTTCGCCCATCTGCTTTTTGTCGAGTGTGTGAACAGGACATTGCAGCCGTGCAGTGCTGGAAGCACCCGACAAAAAAGACTGGGCGCTATGACTATCGCCAGCGAGGGCAATACACCTATCATTGCCCTCGTTGTGTCCGTCGCGTGCAACCCTACTACCGTTGTGCTGCTAGCGTGATTGATTTCTCGGATCGTGGGGTTCCTATTGGTGAACGTCACACGTGGCAACTCCCGCAACTCAAACCAACGACTATGCAGCGCATTGCCGACGGCATCAATCAATTTTTCAAGCGGCCTCAATTGCCGCCATTGGAGGCACAAGAGGTGCCGCATATCGATGGCATTGCCCCGTTTGGGATCACCTACTACTCCAATGGAAAACCCTATTCCATCTACGAGCCATTTTGTACGTTCTCAACCCACGAGCGCTGCGGCCTGGTCTTCCCGCCTGCTGATGGCTCGCTTGATATCCACAAATGTTCGTTCAGGATGCTCAACGAGCGCGAGATCAAGGCCGGGAGTGGCTTACCGCCACAGTATGAGATTGTTGCGGACTCCAAAGAGGAGGTGACGAGGCAATGTGGGCATATGGTTCCCCCTCCGCTGGCGCAATGGGTAGCACAACGTGTTATCGCGGCCATTTGAAATAATGATTCAGGAAAGGAAAACGACGATCGTGAGTATACCCCTTTTGAAAAACGAGAACCGGATGCGCGTCTATCCCTGTGGCTACAGTAGCGATGCATCGCTGATTATGCATTTGATGCAGAGCCATCCTCAGATGCTGCTGATTGATACGCGCCTGACTCCGTTCTCACGGATAGCGGCCTGGAATGAACCAACACTCAGGGCAACATATGCAAGCCGTTACCGCTGGGCGGGCAAGTTTCTGGGCAACCAGAATCATGCGACTGGAGGACCAATCAGTCTGGTAGATGCGGAGACTGGAATTGGAGGGCTGATTCGCTATCTTCAAGAAGGCCACCCGCTCATACTGCTCTGTGGGTGCCGTGAATATAGCATGTGCCATCGTAGCGTCATCGTTGCCCTCCTGCAAAAAGCGCTTTCAGCGGTGGAAGTGGTGATGCCAGAGACGTTGCCACTTCCAGAGTGTGTACAGTGCATCAGCATTCGGCAGCCCTGGACCTGGATACTCACTCATCCAGAGGTGGTGCAGTCCTGTGGTATCCCTCCGAAGGAGGTGGAAAATCGGGAGTGGTTCACCCGTTATCGCGGCCCGATCTACCTGCATGCTGGATCACAGGTTGACGAAAGTCTTTTTGATACAGCGGGGCAGCTCGATCACTGGTACTGGCAGCAGCGCTTTGGTGAACGTGGAGTCCAGCTTGCGCAAAGGATGCCGCAAACGAGCGTAGAGTATCCGCGCAAGGCCATTGTAGGCAAGGCGGAGCTGGTCAATGTGGTGACTGCGCACAACAGTCCCTGGTTTGTGGGGCGCTATGGGCTGGTTCTTGAGAAGCTTCAACCGTTTGGCCCCATTCTGAATTACCCTGGAACGCAAAAACTGTTTGCAGTGCCGAAGATGGTTGTAGAACAGTAGCGCCAGCTTCCAGTACGGCAGTTCCTGTCAGATGTTCTCCCCCTCAGAAGTTTTTCCTCTCTCTGTTTCTTGAACTGTAGTCCCTGTTTACTGATTATTGTCGTGGATCGTGTCTTGCGATCCAGAAAGAAAGGATAGCCCTATGGATTTTTCTACCGTTGAGATGCATCTTCAGCAAGAGGAACAAGCAGGCCCTGTGATGACACGGGCAGAGTTGGCCCAGCGTCACGCCACACGTGCAGCGCTTCGTGCAGAACTGAATGCTCTGCACCAGTCCGTGAACGCATTCTCTAGCCGTTATCACCATCTTACCAAGCTCCCAGAGCTGCGCCACGTTGAGTGGGCAAATGCGCTCCTCCAATTCCCCAATCTGGTGTTCTTCGTGATCGACAGTACAGGAGTCCATGACGAGAGCGACATCACCCGGGTTTACCTCACAGATGCAACTGGCGCACCCGTGTTTGACCGCCTTATCCGGCCACAACGTCAACGAGGTCACGCCAACACCTTCTACACGGGCATCGCCGATGTGCAGCTCCACAACGCTCCTGTGCTTGCCGACATCTGGAGCGAGCTACAATCGGCGCTGGCCGGGCGATATGTTCTGGCGTATAACTGGGAATTTCTGGCCGAACGGTTGCAAGAGAATGCAGGGCATTATCATCTCGCGCCCCTGTACCCCGTCGGAGAATGTCTGATGAACCGGGCCTCCAACTACTACAGCACAGCGACTGCGCTCAAATTAGCAGAGGTGTGCCGTCGCATCGGTCATCATCTCCCACAGCCAGCGACTGCGCCCGATCGTGCCTCCGGACAACTGGCCTTCTTGCAAGCGATGGCTCAAGGTATTACGACAGTCCGCGCCATACAGCCACCCTCTAGCGCAGAAGATGACGATTTGGGTGAGCTGGATGATGAGCATCCCTTTTAAAGATGCACTTGTGCCTGAATGCTTTTCCATTTCAGCCCTTCTCAAGGTTTTTGGGAAGGGCTGTTAGCTAACTTAAATGCTAGAGCTTTGGAAGTTAGAAAAGAGAACACCACATGAAGAATCATCTGACATCGGAACATATCAGAATTCTGCGAGAGTCTCTTAAAGGGCATCCCCGCGAGGCGCTCTTCACGGTCGCACTGCTCACGGGATTACGTCCAGGAGAACTGTTACGGCTAGCTTGGCAGGATCTCGATCTGGAGCAACGTCAACTCCACGTTCAGAACTCGAAAACGAAGGGTGGCTCACGGCAGATCGCTCTCTCAGAGGAGGTGGTCGAAATCCTCAAGCATCAGCAGAGCCAACAAATGAAGCTACAATTGAAGGTTGGCGCTGCCTGGCAGGATCAGGACTTGATCTTCACTGACGATCAAGGGGGAGCGCTCCAACTGGCGCATCTGCTCGAAGATTGGCACGCGCTCCTTGAGCAAGCCAACTTGTCACAGTTCCCGTTCCATGAGGTGCGGGCAACTGTGAGACGAGCGTTGTTGGCTTCGATGGTGCTGGAGTTGATGGGCCACGAGGCAAGCGCAATCACGCTGGAGGCCTACTCTCATGGAGAAGAGGAGTAGGATGAAAGTGCGTGATTTCAATCAACTTGAATTCGTGCCTCGTTCGGGAGAGTGTGAGGTATTCGATGGCATGGAATACTAGCAATACTTTCATCGGCCCCGCGCACTTTCCTCCTGTTGAGACAACCCCTTTGATAGACGAATTGATTGCGGCTCACGCGCCAGTGGCGATTGGAGTTTCTGGTGGCAAAGATAGCGACGTTGCGGCCTTCGAGACACTGGCAGCGCTTGAACGTGCAGGGCATAAGGGACCGAGAGTGCTGATCCATAGCGATTTAGGGCGTATAGAGCATACAGACTCTCGACCTGCCTGCGAGCGCCTTGCGACACGTCTTGGCATTGAATTGGTCGTGGTCAAACGAAAAGCAGGAGATCTGATGGACCGCTGGTTGGTGCGCTGGCAGCATAATCTGGAGCGCTACCGGCAGCTGCAATGTGTCAAGATGATTTTGCCCTGGTCTACGCCTGCTATGCGCTTTTGTACCAGCGAACTGAAAACAGCGGTCATCTGTCGAGATCTGGTCGAACGTTTTCAGGGCTGTACTATTCTATCGGTTGTGGGCCTCCGACGGCAAGAAAGTGCAACCCGCGCACCACAAGTAAAGTTACAGAACGCCACCTTTGGTACAACGGGATATAGCTGGCACCCCATCCTGGCGTGGTCGAGAGAGGATGTGCTTGCATATCATCGCTTTCATGGCTTCCCTCTCCATGAAGCCTATACCACCTATGGATTGAGTCGGGTCAGCTGTGCCTTTTGTATGCTGGCTGGAAGAGACGATCTCGCCGCATCGGCGACCGATCCGCGCAGCCATGACATCTATCGAGAAATGGTCGAGCTAGAGATCGTCTCTACTTTCAGCTTCCAGAGCGGACGTTGGTTAGGGGATGTAGCTCCTCATCTCCTCTCAAGTGAGATGCTGGCAAGGTTGAAGGAAGCGAAGCAGAAGGTGGAGGCCCGTGAACGAGCCGAGGCGCGTATCCCCAGGCATTTGCATTATGTCAAGGGCTGGCCGACAGTCATGCCTACCCGTGCTGAGGCAGCTCTACTGAGCGAGGTACGACGTAGCATGGCGGAGATCATGCATCTCACCATTGAGTATAGCGAACCAAAGACAATTCTTGATCGCTATGCGGAATTGATGGCAATGCATGCGAGTCGTAACAAAGGGCAGAAGCGATTGCCAGCTTCTCTTTATCCCATGCAGCAAGAGCTATGGAATACTCTCTGATTTTCTAAACAAATCCGCCACTGCATAACCACGTGGGAAATGCAAGCATGCGGCATGACGCGAAATGGTAAAGAGCGGTGAATTCCGCCATTTGTGAATAATAAGGCTCCTGGTATATTGTTGATCAAATTTCATATAGCAGAAAGCGAGAACAATGCCAAGACGCAAACAACCATCCAAACCGGTTGAGCAGATCCTTTTGACCATTCCCCAGGTTGCTCAATCTCTCAGTGTTGGCCGCACAACAGTCTATGAACTGATAAAGCATGATGGGCTTCCAACGGTAAAGTTTGGGGCCGCTACACGCGTACGTGCGGAGTCTCTCAAATCTTGGGTGGAAAAGCGCGAGCAACAGCAATCAGCATAGATAGATAGTAAAAACTAGCTTCAACAAAGAGCGCGAGATAAGATGTGCCACTTCATGACCCTATTGTGAAGGCATCTTATCTCGCGCTCTTTGTTGAAGCTAGTTCCACTTGTGAAGGAGATTTGACCCTATGGGGAAGCCTCGACAAAAAGCCAATGGTGAGGGATCGATCTACTATCGTGAAGAAATAAAGAGATGGGTGGTGAGTTTCTATGGAACTGATGGCAAACGAAAATATCGGAAGGTTAAGACGAAGCGCTAGGCCCAGGAAGTCCTTCGCCAAGCGCTCCAGCAGCGAGATGAGGGTACACTTCCTACTGGACCTCAGCAGACGGTGAAGCAGTTTCTTGAGGAATGGCTGGAGACCACGTGCAAGCCGCCAGCGCTGCGTGCAAGTACATATGTAAAATATCAAAAACTCATTCGCAGCTATATTCTTCCTGCCCTGGGGCGCTATCAGTTGCAGAAACTGACGCCACAACATGTACAGCGATTATACAGGCAAAAGAGTGACGATGGGCTAAAACCGAAAACGATACAATCGATACATGGAGTATTGCATAAAGCACTGGATACGGCTGTGATGTGGAATCTGGTCGCACGCAATGTCTGTGATCGGGTGAAGCCTCCGAAGGTTCCGAAACCTGAAATACAGCCGCTCACAATGATCCAGGCGCAGGAGTTATTAAGCGTTGCGGAAGGACACCGTATTGATGCATTGCTTGTCCTGGCCGTTACGACGGGAATGCGTCGAGGTGAGCTTTTAGGACTCCGGTGGACTGATATCGATTTTCAGAATCGGTGTCTTCACGTTCGCCGTACGCTGGATTATCTCGCACACTATGGCATCGTTGTGACGGA
>JAICIM010000156.1 GCA_025928885.1 Ktedonobacteraceae bacterium
AATCGGTACCCAGCAGCATCCAGAAGAGCAAGAGGAGCAGTTCCTCACAGAGACTCCATCGGGATCATATCGTGCGCTGAGCGGTCAGCTTGCTGATATGCACCCCGCCGATATCGCTGAAATTGTCCATCAACTCACTCCAGGGCAAGGGGCTAGTATTATCGAGCGTCTGGACGATGAAACGGCTGCCGATACGATGGAGGAGATCGATACCGAACGCCAGCGGCATATACTGGAAAATATTCAGCCTGATCGAGCCGCCGATATCTTGCAGGCGATGGGACCAGATGAAGCTGCCGATCTGCTGGCACAACTGCCCGAAGAGCGAACGCAAGAGTTACTGCGCCTTATGAACCCGGAAGAATCTGAGGATGTGCAGGATCTACTGGAATACGAGGCTGATACTGCTGGCGGCTTGATGACGACCGATTATATCGCCCTCAATGTCGATCGGACTGTCGCAGATGTGTTACATGTTGTGCGGACGAATATTCAAGAAAATGATGTGCGAATTGCTTATGTCTACTGCGTTGAAGATGAGACGCGGGATGAAAGCCGTCTGCTAGGTGTCGTCTCGCTCTGGGACCTGCTGATTGCTGCACCAACGCAACTTTTGCAGCAGCTCATGGAGGCCGATCTGGTGACCGTCAAGCCAGATGACGATGCACATACCGTTGCTGAAATCATCGCAAAGTATAATTTGCTGGCCGTTCCGGTCGTCAACGACGAACAATTGCTGATGGGCGTTGTGACGGTAGATGACGCGCTGGACGTTCTTTTGCCCGCCGAAAGAAGGCGTAAACCCAAGAGAATGTATTGAACTCGTTTCTCCTATGGCTTGCCCTTTACGACATTCGCAATCGGTTACCATGTATATTCTTTCCACGCTATGCTGTGATTCGGGGGGAGACTTCTCTTGTTGTAGGCGGCTGTCTCTTCTATAATGAAAATATACCAGTAGAGCCGGATTGATATCGTTGTCAGGCTGATTGTATAAAATGCGATAACACCGCTGGCAATGGTGCGAATCCTGGTCGCTATGGAAGAGCGTCATCTGATATAACGCGCTACGTTGTTTTCTGTGATAGAAGGGGTTGTTCTTCTCAATGACTCAAACAAAAGAAAATGTTGGTGATCAATTGACAAAAATTCGTGTTGGGGTGATTGGCTTGGGATTTGGTGGGGAGAGCGCTTTAAAGAGCTTCAGGCAGCTCCCTGATGTGGAGATAGTTGCTCTGGCAGGTCTGGAAGAAGACAGGCTGGCATACCTGGGCAAGATGTACGAAGTGCCACATCTTTATCGCGAATATCAAGATTTACTGGCCCGCGATGATCTTGATGCCGTCAGTATCGGCGTCCCCAATCATCTGCACTCGCCCATTGCTATTGCGGCCCTGCAACGTGGTTTGCATGTGTTGTGCGAGAAGCCGTTAGCTCGCAGCGCTGAGGAGGCAGAAGCGATTGTGCAGGCGGCGGTGGAGGCAAATCGCGTCTTGCAGGTGGTTTTTAACCATCGTGAGCGCGGTGATGTGCAGACTTTAAAGCGTTATATCAATGAAGGGAAATTAGGGCGCATTTATTATGCCAGGGCTTACTGGATGCGGCGCAACGGCATTCCTGGCGCTGGCAGCTGGTTTGTCAGCAAAGCGAAATCTGGTGGCGGTCCCTTGATCGATCTGGGTGTCCATGTGCTGGATATGGTGCTCTATCTGTTGGGAGAGCCGGAAGTGGTGACGGTCAGCGCCAGTACCTATGATGAATTGATTAGCAGCGGTCGCGGTGTCGATAAGGAAGCCACAAAATCGGGCGTGAACCATTCTCAGGATGTAGAAGATCTGGCAACGGCCTTTATCCGGCTCGCCAACGGCACCACGCTTCTGTTAGAGACAAGCTGGGCCACCAATAGCAGCTATGGCGACGATTACGGCGTGATCCTCTATGGTTCTGAAGGCGGCGCGGAGATTAAGGTGAAAAATTACTCAACCCGGGATACGCTGCGCATCTATACTGATGTGGCAGGAGCACCTTCCGAGATCGCGGTGCAGAATCCAAAGAGCGAGTTCCATCTGGCCGTGATTCGCCAGTTCGTTGAGCATATCCGCAGTGGCAACTGGTCCTTGTATACCGGCGACGAGGGATTGCGTCGGGCGCGTATCATTGATGCCTGTTACGCTTCTGCACAACAGGGACGAGAAGTTTTGTTTGCACCTTCATCTGAAAGGGAATAGTCATGGAGCCTCCCCATCGTATCGCCTTAATCACAGGTGGGTCACGCGGGATAGGTGCCGCAACAACGGTTGCTCTGGCCGAGCGGGGGTATGATGTTGTAATCGCTTATCGCAATAAAGCGGCGCGTGCAGAAGAGGTTATCGCGGAGGCTACACTGCGAGATGTACGAACCCTGGCCTTGCGTAGCGATATTACACGCCAGAATGAACGCGACCAGCTCTTTGCCATGATTCGTGCATGGGGAGGCAGACTGGATGTGCTGGTGCTCAATGCTTCGGGAGGATTGGAGCGCGATCTACTGGCGGTTGATCCTGATTATCCCATGCACATCAATCGTGATGCGCAGGTAGATCTGCTCGATGCTGCGCTGCCCCTGATGCATCCCGGCAGCGTAGTAGCTTTTGTCACCAGCCACTGGGCGCACCTCTACGGGCAGGTCGATCAGATCCCAACCTATGCGCCAATTGCTGAGTCGAAATATGCCGGCGAACAGGCGTTACGAGCGTATCAGCCTGAACTGGATCGACGCGGTATTCGTCTGGTCGTTATTACTGGCGATCTGATCGAAGGAACCATTACCCCGAAATTGTTGGAACGTGCCGAACCAGGTTTGACCGGGCAGCGGCAATCCTCCATCGGAAAATTGCCGACCGCCGAAGAGATGGGCGAGGCCATCGCCGCCGCCGCAGTTGATAAGACGCTTCCAGGTGGCCATACCGTGGTGATTGGGGCCAGCCTGGATCAAATGTTGCGCAAATCCTAGCCAAATTGCAGTATGCCGAAGCATCCTGGCATACTGCAAAACTCTCAGTTCTATTTCAGCCCCTTCACATGGTGTTTAGATGGTCCGTGTGCGTACTCCTTCCCCCGTGATGTAGAGCGCGTCAGTGCGCCTCTCAGACCGCCCATACGGATCGATCTCGTGAGGAGCATAAGAACCGCCCGCATCGGTATTGATGCCGGGGCTATATGGTCCATAATGATAATGGCCGGTCTCAGCGGGCGTTGGCGGGAACTTGCCCAGTTGCGTGGCGGCGCTGATATCTGGATACACTATCCCCGCTGCTCTGGGCGTGTAGTACAGTTCGCCGGGAGCGCTGGTGTATCCCCGCTCGCTAAGTGTTGCCTCGCTCACTGCCAGCAGAGCGCGTTGGCCCTTAACACTCCGCACCAGCCCGAGCGGGATATAATAGGTGCGGCGCAGGATCAGCCCGCGCTCCACCAGGATGTGGCGAGGGAAGCGCACAAGAATCTTGCCCACCCGCGTCCCCAAAGTGTCATACACATCCTGCCCCGCCTTTACCAGCTTTGTCACTGGATGCTGATAGTCCGAAAGCGTGATCCGTTGTGCCTGAGCAGCAGTGCAGGGTTGCCCGCGCCCCTGATCGTAGCATTCATAGACCATCTGATCGGTACGTTTTGCTACTGGTTTCATTCCAGCTGGCGGCGCAGTAGCCTTTGGGCCAGGTGTGGAGGTCGGCCAGGCTGGATAGGGCGGGCGAATTTCGGGTTGCGTGGGTGCTGTGGTCACCCGCTCCGCCTCCCGTATCAGCGCCTCGACTGTCAGATTATGCAGCTGTGTCTGCTCGTCTCGGCGGGATTCGCGCGTCTCCTCCACTCGATTGATTGTAGGGGTTTTTGTCGGCATCTCTTTTTTCCTTTCTGATCTATGTGGGGGAATAATCGTGTGAGTCCCTCCCTGTCTACCGCAACGTTCATGAGAAGGGTAACATATACGCCATTGTATATGCTACCCCTTCTCTGCAAAAAGTATAACATCCTTCTATGAATTGGTCCTGTGAATATCCTGAAATATAACTGAGAATACTGTACTATTTTGCATTGTATAAAAATTTTTATTAAAAATGCTATATAATGCAAAAAATATATAAAAACGAATATTTTCTTTGCTCTCAGATCTATCTCACTCATTTCTTGGGTTAAACTCATATTAGCCTGTTATACTGACTCTAGAAGAAACCAGAGATAGAGGGCTGACGTGTGACGTAGAGAGTTTCATGTTTTTGAGAGAAAGGAGTAACTCATGCAACAGGTGCGTGATCTTTTACGACAATTGGCGAATTTTGATCCGGGCGATGCGCTGGTATTGAGCGTCTATCTGGACATGCGGCCTCATGGCGGGAATCCGGCGGTGCGGCCATCCCAACTTATGTTGACCGATCGCTTCCGTCAGATTGAGAAGACTCTGCTGCCGCGTGGAGCCGCGCTGGATAATTTCCGTAGAGATGCCAATCGTGTGCAGCGCTTCCTGGATGAGCATGCTGGTCCCTGGCTCCAGGGCGTTGCTATCTTTGTGTGCAACAGCCGCGATCTGTTTGAGGTGACTGAAACAGGCGTTCCCTTTGAAAATCAGGTGGCTCTGGAGCCGTGGCCCGATCTGTTTCAGCTGGCGCGTCTGATCGATGAGCAGGAGACCGTTGTGGCGGCGCTGGTCGATACCAATACGACGCGGCTATTCGTAACGCGGCGCGGTTTTCTGGAAGAGGTGGCCGGGCCAGATGACGACCCGTTTGCCTATAGCAGGCGCAACACTGGTGGCTTGAACCACAAGCAATACCAGCGTCGTGTAGAGAATCAGCGCGAGGAGTTCGCACGGGAGGCGGCGGCGGCGCTTGATACATTGGTGGCCCAGGAGGGCGCTAAGCGCGTAATCCTGGCCGGGGATGCTGTGGCGATTCCCCTCTTGCATCGGGCTTTGCCTTCACGCCTTGAACCACTGATTCATGAAGAGGTACTACGCCTGGATATCAAAACGCCTCGTACTGAGGTCATGCGTGAGATTGCGCCAATCCTTGCGCTGGTGGAAGAGGAAGAGTCTCACGCCCGAGCCGATCAGTTGATGGAGGCGGTGCGCGAACAGGGGCTGGGGGTGATTGGATTGCAGGAGGCGCGAGATGCCTTTGAACAGGGACAGGGCGATGTGCTGGTGCTCGCCGAAGAAGCGCCGCTCAAAGAGCAGGAGCGCACCGAACTTGTGCGCCTGGCGACGCTCTCCGGGGCCGAAGTCGATCTGGTGACAGGCCATGAAGCGCTCCAGCAGGTCGGCGGCGTGGGCGCTTTGTTGCGCTATCGTCCCCATTGGGTGTAGTCTCCCTTTTTGTTCTGTCAGGGACTTGACAAATCCTCCTATGTAGATCATAATCTAATTAGATGGTAATCTACATAGGAGGAGAACATGTCACAGGAAGAATTTCAAGCGTTGCTCCAGTTCTTCAAAGTGCTGGCGGATGAGAACCGGCTCAAATTGTTGGGTCTCCTCGCTACCGGTGAGAAGAGCGTGGAGGAACTGGCGGCGCTCCTCCAGTTGAGAGCGCCGACCGTCTCGCATCACCTTGCGCGGCTCAAAGAGCTGGAACTGGTGGGGATGCGTAGCGATGGCAACACCCACTACTACTGGCTCGATGGAGAGGCGTTGCGCCGCACGAACAAACACCTGCTCACGCCAGAGAAGATGGCATCGCTCGTTCACGATGTTGAGGGTGATGCCTGGGAGCGCAAGGTGCTGAGAGATTTCTTTGAGGGGACGCGCCTCAAAGAGATTCCCGCTAGCGTCAAGAAGCGAGGCGTTGTGCTGAAATGGCTGGCCCGTCAATTTGAGTATGGCGTGGTCTATACGGAAGCCCAGGTCAACGAGATATTGCAACGTTATCATCCAGACTCGGTCTCGCTGCGCAGAGAGCTGATCAGCGCCAGAACTGCTCTCATGCAGCGGGAAAATGGGCTATACTGGCGTCTCCCAACCGCCGAACATTGTGGGGTGGTGGCGGGAATATCCTGCCAGCACCCGCGACATAGGGCTGCTTGCCGTCCAGCAACAGACCATGCTGGAAGCTGCCCGATAGATGGTCAGGCAACCCAGTGATGGTTGAGGAAGAGCACGATGTTGAGCGCAAACATCGGCAGGGCCAGCACCTGGAAGGCGCGGTCAAAGCGCGGATTTTTTGCCCATTGTGCGCAAATGATCGTAATCGGGAAAACCACCAGCATATAGCGCGGCGTGCCAATCAGCGGCTCAGAGGAGCTGTGTGGATAGCTGAGCAGGAAGAGGACCATCATCAGCGCGAAGAAGCTGTAATGGAGCGGCAGAAGCTTCCAGCCCAGGATGAGGATGGCAAGTGGCAGGATGGTAAAGAGCAGATCTGGTAGATTCGCCTCGATCAATTCAGGCTGAATAAACAGATGGTAGAACGCGGGCGTCATTTAATCCATCCTTTCAAATATTTTCTGCTATTCCTTACGATTGATGCAGTCGAAGAATAACATGCTATTGCGTCTTTTAAGCTGTCGCCTGTCTCTTTTTCTTGAGAGCAGGCGTACCATGATATATGGGGGGCGTTGAATAGCGGTGAAGAAGCTGGTCCTCAAATAACTCTTGTATAGACATTCCGAGGAGATGTACATGCTAACGACTGACAGAAATAGCGTAAATGAGGCGATAAGGCGGGTGAAGCCGATTGGTTCTATTATGGACGAAACCGGGCATACGGGGGCTTTGCTCAAGCGGACGCTCGGTGTGGTAAGCATCACTGCAATGGGCATTGGTGCTATTGTTGGTACTGGTATTTTTGTGTTGACTGGCGTTGCGGCGGCTCGTTATGCCGGTCCTGGTCTGATACTCTCGTTTGTCGTGGCCGGTATTGTGAGCGGGCTGGCAGCGCTGTGTTATGCTGAGTTCGCCAGTGTCGTGCCAATTGCCGGGAGCGCCTATACCTACTCTTATGCGACGCTGGGAGAGCTGATTGCGTGGATTATCGGCTGGGACCTTATTCTAGAGTATGCGGTGGGAGCGGCAGCCGTGAGTATTGGCTGGTCGGGCTATTTTGCGGATCTCCTCCACACCGTCGGGATTATCCTGCCGAAGGCGCTGACCATTTCGCCGTTTTCCGGGGGCATTGTCAATCTGCCTGCCGTGATCATTATTCTCCTGATTACCGGCCTGTTGATCCGAGGAACCTCCGAGAGCAGCACGGTGAATAATGTTATCGTGGCGATTAAGATTGCGGTGATTCTGTTCTTTCTGGTGGTTGGTTTTGGTCATATTAATGCCGCTAACTGGTCGCCGTTTCTCCCCTTTGGGTCGGGAGGCATCTTGCGTGGGGCCAGCATTATCTTCTTCGCCTATATCGGCTTTGACCAGATTTCCACCGCAGCGGAGGAGGCCAAAAACCCCTCACGCGACCTGCCACTGGGCATTATCTTCAGCCTGGTGATCTGTACCATCCTCTATATTCTGGTAACGGCGGTCCTTACCGGGCTTGTCTCCTATAAGCAGCTCGATGTTGCCTCGCCCGTCTCGCATGCGCTGATTTTGCTGGGGATGAACGCGGCTGGCTCGATTATCTCGGTCGGTGCCATTTGTGGTTTGACGACGGTCCTGCTGGTGCTGCTTTTTGGGCAGAGCCGCATCTTCTTCTCGATGTCACGCGATGGTCTGCTGCCCGCCTTCTTCTCACATGTGCATCCACGCTTTCGCACACCCTATATCTCGACGCTGCTCGTTGGGGTTGTGGTGGCGCTGGTTGCTGGTTTTACGCCGATCGATGTAGTAGCTGAACTAACCAATATTGGCACTCTGGCGGCGTTTGTGCTGGTCTCGCTGGCGGTTTTGATCCTTCGTCGCACACAGCCGAACCTGCATCGTGCGTTTCGTGTCCCCTGGGTGCCAGTCGTCCCGCTGCTCTCGATCGTCGCCTCGCTGGTGCTGATCATCAATCTGCCCTGGATTACGATGCTGCGCTTCCTCATCTGGCTGGTGCTTGGCATCATCATCTACTTTGCCTATAGCATTTCTCATAGCCATATTGCCAATCAGAGAGTAGAATGAGCTATCCTCATTCTACTCTCTTGAGGTTCATTCCCGTTGCATGGATTCGATCTCGTTTTTGAGCGCGAGGAGGTCGCGGTGCAGGTGCTGAAGTTGTTCCTGGGTTGCCACCGTTTTCTTTTGCTCGGCACGTACAAAGCGGGTATAGGGGGCGATGGCCTCTTGAACGCGGAGGATCGAATTGTTGAGTTCTTTCTGAAATTGTTCCGACATCGAACGGCGCAGGCGCGTGCGTAGCTCTTCCATTTTTTCTTCAAAGTCCTGCTTCGCGCGTTTGCGCCGGGCCGGGATAATATAGAGGCCGAGGCCAAGAATCGCCATTCCCGCCAGCACCCCGCTGACATCGGCGGCGGCGGTACCTAGAAAGGCAACCAGGGCCGCTCCCAGACCAATACCGCTGGCACCAGCAATGGCTGTCTGTGTGACCGCGCCGCGCAGATTTTCGGAGAGGTCCTGCGCTTCGGCCTGCCGATCATAGCTATTGACCACATTACTTGCGACTCGTGCAACCGATTGTAGCAGCGTGCGGCGGTTGTAATCGAACTGGCGACTGAGCGTTCCCAGCATCTCGCCATACTGGCGCATGCTCACCTGACGGCGGCGGTCCAGATATTCCATTACATCCTGCCAGAGGCGATGCTCATGCTCGACCAGCCAGTCGATCAGCTCCTGCACGGCCTGATCGATCTTTGTAGCGCTATCTCCCAGGACCTCGCGCTCAAATTCGGCCCGGATGCGTTCGCCATGTAACAGATCAAAGATGCGTGTCAGGCGAATCGTATCGTCAAAGAAGTGATCGCCACGCGCCCGCATCTCCAGCACAATATTCTCGATCTGGCTGAGTCGATGAGAGAAGTTCTTCTCCATATCTTCCCGGTGCAGCTGGAGTTGTTCGTCGATCGTGCCAACCGTGCGGGCGTCTTCTGCCAGCAAGCGTGTGCGCTGCTCCAGCGCGGAGCGGGTTTGATCGAGTAGGCGCTGCATGACGCCGAGTGGGCTGAGGAATTTGAGCCGCACACGCTCGATTTTGTCCAGCGTCTGGAACAGGTATTTTTCGAGCGTCCCGAAGTTGCTCTGTTCCCATAGCTCGATGGCGTCATGTCCGATGGCCGTGCGCGATTTCTGGGCCAGCAAGATCGAGATGGGGATAATTTCTGGTTCGAAGCCTAGCAAATGTTTGCAGTTTTCAGCGACGAAGTTCTGTATCTTGTGCAGATCGGCCTTGTTGCGCAACAGATCGGTTTTGTTGAGGATGATAACAACCTTTTTGCCCCAGGCGCGAATGTGTTCCAGAAAGAGCCGTTCGCTCTGCGTAAATGGGCGGTCAACCGAGGTGACGAAGAGGATCAGGTCGCTGCGTGGCACAAACTCTCTGGTCAGCTGTTCGTGTTCCTGCAATACGGCGTTCATGCCAGGAGTGTCAACGATGCTGATGTCGCGCAAGAAGTCTGCCGGGTGGAAATATTCCAGCAGCCCTTGCTCCGGTTGTTGCTTTGCGTGCTGTTCGCCATAGCGAATGATCGTCACCTGATCGGTTGTGGGGACGACACCTTCTTCCAGCACATCCTGCCGTAAGAGCGTATTGATGAATGCGGATTTGCCGGCGTTAAATTCGCCCACAACTACCAGCAGGAAGAGGTCATCAAGAGACGCTACGACCTGCTGCAACGTCGTTGTATTGGCATCTGCCTCTTCAAAGCCAGTAAGGCACGCCTGTAACTCTTGAGCCAACCGCCGCTCACGTTGCAGCAGTTGATGTTGTCGTTCCTGCAAGACCACCTTAGCCATACTATACTATACCTCTATCAATATGAGGATCGAATGCGGCAATACGTTTCGTAGTCGCGCGACTTTATCGCGCATCGTTCCCCATTCTCACAGGTGAGCCAGGCGCGACTTTATCGCGCGACTACGAAGCACTTCCTGGACTTGTTCATAAAAACTTATAATTTTGTTATTTCTAATACGCAGGATACAAAAGGTTGGCGACAGCATGCTATGAACTGGACAACAATTCTAAACGCTCAAGCGTCCTGGGCTGGTTGAGCAAAGAGGCCCTCCGGCGTTTTTTGTGGCACAAGAACTTTGAGTGCTCCGGGAACAATGCTGATGCTGGTTGATGGATAGCCCTGCGCGGTGTAGCCCATCGGGTCGCCGTCGATCTGGGTGGCAACAGGATGGCGGGTACGGATATTCACCCGGGTACATTTTTCGTAGCGAACCCATTGGCGGCGCTGCTCACGATGGAACAAGAAATCGAGGAGCATCAGTGGGCGGCGCAGCATGCTCTGTGGCCGCACAATGCAAATATCGAGCTGCCCATCATCGCATTGCGCCTGCCACGTATATTTGATTGCCCCTCCATAAAGCTGAGTATTGCCGATAATGACCTGTAGCGCGTGCGTTTTTATTCTGCGCCCATCCATATGCATAGTGATATGGAAGCCGCGATATCCCAGGCCGAGCCATGCTCCTACCAGCCAGTAGCCGATGACGCCGAGCCGCTTGGCCGGTTTCTTCTCAATGATGTGCGTGACCTCGCCATCAAGGCCAATCCCGGTCATTAAGAGAAAATAGCGGTCGTTGACCTTGCCGAGATCGACGTATCTGGTCTGCCCATGCAGCAACACCTCGCGTGCTCCGTAGCTATCCAGCGGAATCCCAACCTCACGCGCCCAGACGTTGACCGTCCCGCTGGGCAGCACAGCCAGCGCGGTCTCGCTCCCGGCTAACTCCTGAATGATCTCATTGATGGTGCCGTCGCCGCCCACCGCGACCACGACGTTGACCTTTTGCTCTACCGCTACACGTGTCAGACGAGCAGCATCGCCAGCCGCAGTTGTGAGCTGTAGTTCTGCCTGCCAGCCATGTTCGTGTAAAAATCTGATGGTGTCCTTGATCTGCTGAGCGTGGAAAATATAGCTGCCTGATGTTGGATTGGCTATTAATATCGCAGTGGTCTGTGCGGCTTCTTGCGCTTGCGAGGCTTCAAGCACATGTTCTTGCATGGTCGTTCTCCCGGTTTGCATCGCTGGTGATGTTCTGGTTGGTCGTAGGGACGGAATGGACAAAACGTGCAGCATAGTTTCTGAGCTTTTATCTGTCGCACCCCTACGACTTCTGCTGCGTATCTGGTGTGAAGAGAGCAGCGATGAAATACTCTCTATTATCAGGTACGTTGCAGCGCCCAGAATAGTTGTATCTCAACTATTCTAGCTTTAATTCACTCGGGGAACGCGGGCCAGGATTTCTGAGGTCACCTCACAGTGGAGGCTGCCCAGTCGTTCCGCGATCTGTTCGGCGGTGAGCGAGGCGTTGCCCTGCCGACCGATCAGGACGACCTCATCTCCCATGCGTGCTTCTGGAATGTGGGTGACATCGACGATGCACTGATCCATACAGACGCGGCCCAGGATAGGAGCCTCCTGCCCACGAATCAATACTGATCCCCAGTTGCGCGGGGAGCGCCGGAAGCCATCGGCGTAGCCGACCGGGAGTACCGCCGTTCGTGTTGGTCGCTCGGTGATATAGGTGCAGCCATAGCTGATACATTCTCCCGCAGGTATCCATTTGACCTGTGAAATCTGCGTCTTGAAAGAGAGGGCGGCGCGAAAGCCTTCTGGCAGGCGAACGGCGTCTGAGGGATGTAGCCCATAGATGGCGATGCCGGGCCGGATCATATCGAAATAGGCTTCGGGCAAAACCACTGTGGCGGCGCTATTGGCGGCATGGACAAG
>JAICIM010000730.1 GCA_025928885.1 Ktedonobacteraceae bacterium
ATGATAGGGCGGTAGACTAGCCATCAAACGAGATAATTGCACTATGAAGACTCCTGAATAAATGGTACAACGTAGATACGCTACCCTTCATTGTACGCTATTTTGTACGTTTCTGTCTTCACAGGGAGTGTATTCATTTGAATGATTTACGCTTTTGCAAGCGATGCTTATGCTTCTACCGGCTCGGCCTCGTACCAGTTGCGCCCGACCTTCAATTCCACTTTAATTGGCACGCTGATATCGTCATCGGCCACGCCCTCCATTAATGTGACGATCAAACGTTGCGCACGCGCCAGCTCTTCGACGGGAACCTCGAAGACCAGTTCATCATGCACCTGGAGAATCATGCGCGTCTTCATATTTTTCTCACGTAGCGCGTGATGAACTCGCAGCATGGCAATCTTGATCAGGTCCGCATTCGTTCCCTGAATAGGCATGTTGATTGACTCACGCTCAAGCGCCTGCCGCTCCAAGTGCGATAATACGCGCATATCAGGAATAAATCGTTTGCGCCCGTAGAGGGTATTGACGTACCCCTGGGAGTGGGCCTGATTGAGCGTGCTATCAACGTAGCCCTTGATGTTGGGAAACGTCTCGTGATAGCGCTTGATAAAGCTGGCCGCATCCGCATTGCTCATGCCGGTCACTTGAGCCAGACCATAGGCGGACTGCCCATAGAGAATGGCGTAGACCACGGTTTTTGCCAGACGGCGCTGGTCTTTCGTGACCTCCTCGACCGGGACGTTGAAGAGCGTGGAGGCCGTAATCGTGTGGATATCCTCGTTTTGGCTGAACGCCTCAACCAATCGCGGCTCATGCGTAATATGGGCCAGGATGCGCAGTTCGATCTGCGAATAATCGGCGGTCACAAGTACATAGCTTGGATCGGCAATAAAAGCGCGGCGAATCTGTCGCCCCAGTTCGGTGCGGACGGGGATATTTTGCAGGTTGGGATTGCTCGACGAGAGGCGTCCGCTGGAGGCCACCGTCTGATTAAACGAGGTATAGACGCGCCCGGTCTGTGTGTCCATCAAGTTGAGCAGGCCATCCACATAGGTTGACTTGAGCTTACTCAACTGACGATAGCCCAGCATATGATCAATAATCGGATGCTTACCCTGAAGGCTCTCGATCACATCAGCGCTCACCGAATACCCCGTTTTGTTCTTCCTCCCGGCTGGCAACTTCAACTCGTCAAAAAGAACCGCACCGAGCTGTTTGGTTGAGTTCACATTAAAGCGATGGCCCACCGAGTCGTAGATGGCATGTTCCAGCGTGTGGAGCTGCTCATCCAGCTTTTCGCCAAATTCGCGCAAAAAGGCTGCATCCAGCGCAACGCCGTACATTTCCATCTGCATCAAAACGTAAATCAGGGGTAGCTCGATATTATTATGCAGGTCCATCAGCCCATTTTGAACCAGTTGTTCGCGCACAGGCTCCACCAGCCGCAGCGTCATATCCGCGTCGGCCCCGGCATAGTCAGCCGCTTTACGTACAGGAACCTGGGCCATGCTGATCGCCTTACTGCCTGTGCCGATCAGCTCACTAATTGGAGTCATGACGATATTAAGGCGCTGAAATGCCTGATCCTTTAAACCCAAGCCGCGCCGCCCCGGCTCCAGCAGATATGCCCCCAGCATCGTATCAAATGCCAACCCACGCAAATTGATGCCATTGCGCCAGAGCATCTCCATATCGTACTTCGCATTGTGCATGTACTTGCCAACCGCCTCATCCTCCATCACCGGGCGGAGCTTCTCCAGCACATAGTTGAGCGGCAACTGCGCTCCCGGCTCCTGCCCATCAACCGATTGAATATGCCCGACGGGAATATAGTATGCTTCGCCGGGAGCCATCGACAGAGAGAGGCCCACTAAATCGGCGTGGCGCGGCTCCTCAGAGGTTGTTTCGGTATCAAACGCAAAGCTCCCTGCATCATACAGACTATTAATCAGCACCCGTAGCGCCTCTTCGCTGGCAATAATCATCGTGTTTGTTTGTTGCGCCGGTTTCTCATTCAGGAAAAGCGTAGCACTCTCCTGAGCAGGTCCGGGCAGGCGCAACTTCCGCACCGTCTCTGTGTGTGGCTCGGCAACCTCAAACAGGCTCAATTGCAGCGGCTCCTCCACTGGAGATGTGGCAGTGGCGACGACCTCGGCAGAAGCGAGAGCGGTTGCCACCTGCGACGTCGTAGCAGGTTCCACATCAGTTCTCGTCGAGGAACCAGGGGGCGGTGGCGGAGTCAGAACGGGAACAACGCCAGTAGGCGGCGCATAGAGAGGATTCTCGCCCTCTTCAACTTCCACCTGCACACGCTCCTCCTGCGACGGCGCTTCATTCGTGGCGGCATCGTCGGTTATTGCGATAAGGCCAAGCTGGCGGAACAGTGAAAGCACACGCTCGACCTGGGTGCGAAACTCTAGCAGACGAAACAGGGCCAGCACTTTCTCGCTATCAACGTGGGTCAGGCGACAGGCTTCCAGTTGTAGTTGCACCGGAGCATCGAGCACAATCGTTGCCAGATATTTGCTCTGTCGCCCTATCTCTGCGCCTTCACGCAACAGCTTCTGCTCTTTGGGTTTGAGTGCGTCAAGATGGTCAAAAATATTTTCCAGCGTACCATATTCTTGCAGCAATCGGGAGGCCGTTTTCTCGCCGATGCCCGACACACCTGGAATATTGTCAGACTTATCGCCAACCAGCCCCTTAAAATCTGGCAGGATGCGCGGCTCAAAGCCATACCGCGCCCTCACCTCGGCCTCGTCATATTCCGTCACCTCAGAGATGCCGCGCTTGGCAACCTTCACCAGCACATTGTCGTTGACCAGTTGCAGGGTGTCCATATCGCCGGTATAAATGATCGTATCGACCCCTTGCTGCCTGGCCTGAACCGAGAGCGTTCCCAGCACATCGTCGGC
>JAICIM010000345.1 GCA_025928885.1 Ktedonobacteraceae bacterium
GTGCCAACGGTGCTGCTGGCGCGACCGAGGCCGTGTCGAGTCGAGGTGGCAACGGGGACGCCGTTCGAGAAATCGACCTCAAGGAATTTGCGACTATCAAACAGCGCCGGTAAATTGATAATACTTTTGCGTGTGGCTGTATCGATCACATCGCCGGAGTCGCCCACGAAGACGTACTTGCCATCCAGGCTATGCAGAATCCAGCCCTCTTTCTGGCAGTCAAAACTACAAATGTCCTCGTTGCCCGCCATCGAGCGTAGTTGAATATCGGCCACCTGCTGGGGTGCGATTGTGGGCAGGCCGCTGACATCGAAGACGTGGACATAGTTGTTGCCACTATCGATGATATAAACCTCCTTCTCATCGGGCGAGAGCGAGATGCCGTGAGAGGGAACCGCCGCCGAAGAGGTGAACCATTTAATTGGAACATTATAAAGTAATTTGCCGGTCGTGATGTTGCTGACCTCGAAGCCCAGATAGCCCGAAGCGGTCGTGAAGGCCAGCGTCTCTTTCTCATTAATAGTAAAAGGGCGAACGCCAGCCTGCAGCGGCCCGATCTGCTTCGTGACCTGGTTTGTAGAGGTGCTGACCTGCATCAGATAATTATGATTGAGTGCGCCAAGATAGACATGTGAACCGTCGAGGCCCACAATCGTATTGTGCGAGGCATAGCCGGGCGTCGTCGCAATAGTTCCGGCGCTGCTGCCATCGCTCGCATTGACGATATGCCAGATACCTGAATATGATGCCTGGCTCTCCGGTAGATAGAGCTTTTTCCCATCGGGGCTGAGAGCCGGACTATCGACCGAGAACGAAAGACGCTTATCCCAGACGACCATGTTGGTGTTGAGATTGTATTTCATCAACCAACCAGGATTGGAAGCGCCGCTCTTATCATAGTAAGGAATAAAGAGCGAGGCCGTTGCTGGATCGACCACGACTCCGCGTGGATCGGTGATCATTGGCAGACTAACATACTTTAGCTGCCTGAATCCATTGTCCATGTCATAGATGTATAAACCGCCATCAGGAACCACATAGAGGTAGTGCTGCGTCCCGGCAGCACTGACCATCATTTTAGCGAGAAAAAAAACGGGTATCGACAGAACGAGCACCAGAAATAATGCCGCATAAGTTTTTCTGGTACTTCTCAAAAGAGACATGAAGCTTTTTACCCCCTGCATAGAAATTTATAGTCGTTGTATAGATGTTCCATGCACGCAAATATTTAAACTCATTGCAGGTTATTTAGTAACTGTAGAGGTAAGTATGGAGATAATCTGGCTGACAGAGCATATCTGGCTAACGAGGCATCTCTACAGGTGAGCCTGTTGTGGACACCTGTGATATACTCAGGATAACGAGAATTACGACATTTTATACTGTACCTGTTGCAGCCACACGAACTCACACAACCATGCAAACACAACCCGAAGATCAGCCGCTGGAAACGCCATCTCTCTTGCATAGAAATCGCGATCTGGCCGTATTGTATGATATCGCCGGCTATTTGAATCGTATTGTCGATGTGCATGAGGCGCTACAAGGAGTGCTGGTACGCGTCACCGATCTACTGGGATTGCGTACCGGTTGGGTCTGGCTGCTCGACGAAAAGCATACTCCATATCTGGCGGTTGCCCTGGCGCTGCCGCCCTACCTAGCTGACCATCCAGAGCGTATGACCGGTTCTTGCGTTTGCCTGGATACGTTTTTGAGCGGCGATTCTTCCGGGGCATACAACATCGATGTGTTGCGTTGTAGCCGTTTGAAGAACGCCGAACGCGATAGCGATCCCTCGGCGCTGGGCCTGCGCTTTCATGCCAGCATCCCTATTTATGCCGGCACAACGCCGATCGGCGTCTTCAATGTTGCCAGCGAGGATTGGCGCGAGTTGCAGGCGGAAGAGTTGCAACTGTTGCATATTATTGCCGATCAGATCGGGCTGGCTATCCAGCGTGCTCGCCTCTCAGCAGAACACACGCGTGCGGCAACCCGGCTCGCCACGATCGAGGAGCGCAATCGACTGGCCCGCGAAATCCATGATACGCTGGCTCAGGGATTGGCGGCGATTACCTTGCAGCTTGAAACAGCCGATGCTCTCGCTCAGCAGCGGCCACAGCGGGCGCAGGAGGCGATTCAACGTGCGTTAAATCTGGCGCGTAATAATCTGGATGAGGCCCGGCGCTCGGTGATGGATCTGCGTGCGGCCCCGTTGCAAGAGCATACCTTGCCGGAAGCGCTGGCCGAGCTGGTGGCGAGTGGTCCTGCCGCCTATCAAGCAGCGGACCAGAAAAATAGGCCGCCACAGGTGCAATTTACCTGCCCTCAGACCACAACTATTCCAGTGCTGCCGGCACAGCTTGAGGCGGGCCTCTATCGCATTACGCAGGAAGCGCTTACCAACGCCTATCGCCACGCCGATGCTCAACACATTGAGGTCACGCTGACGTTTGATGAGGAGCAAATCTGTCTCACTGTGCAGGATGATGGGAAGGGATTTGACCCGGAGCGCGTCGCAGCGTCGGGAGGTGCAGAGCACTTCGGGCTGACCGGGATGAGTGAGCGTGTGCGGCTTTTACATGGCACGGTTTGTATTCAAAGTGAACCAGGGGCAGGAACATGTATCGATGTCGCTGTCCCCTTCTCAGGGAAAGAAAGGCATGTGGATTATGGTACGCATTGTGCTTGCCGACGATCATCCGATAGTACGCGAGGGTCTGCGGGCGGTACTGGAGACGCAACCTGATTTTGAGGTGATTGCTGAATGTGCTAGCGGCGATGAAGTGTTGCGCAAAGTGGCTGAACTGCAACCAGATGTTATTTTGCTTGATCTGGAGATGCCCGTCATGGATGGCGTTGAGGCAATTCGCCATTTGCGCCGCCTCCCGCACCCACCGCGCATCATCGTCTTCACGGCGTTTGATAATGATGAGCGTATTATCTATGCGATTCAGGCCGGGGCAAATGGCTATCTGCTCAAGGGTGCGCCCCGCGATGAAATCTTTCATGCCATTCGCCTGACGATGGAGGGCGGCTCTCTGCTCCAGCCGATCGTAGCCTCCAAGCTCTTGCGGCACGTTGGCGGTCGTCCACCGGCCAGCGAGGGGGGGTCGCGTCAAACGGGACAGATGGCGCATATCGAGGAGTTGACGGAGCGCGAGCTGGAGGTGCTGCGTTTGCTTGCTCAGGGCATGCCAAATAAAGAGATCGCGGCCCATCTGGTGATCAGTGAGCGCACGGCCAAATTTCATGTCAGCTCGATTATGAGCAAACTTGGGGCCACCAATCGCACAGAGGCGGTGGCTCTCGCGGCACAGCATGGCTTGATCACCCTGCGTGCCTGATAAGATGTAGCGACAATTCTTCGCGATTGTCGCTAGAAACAGATGCTTTTCTTCTATAACTTGTGTAGCAACTTACGCAGCGTAATCCCTAAATAAGGCTTCTCTATACCTCTATTGCCATCTCTGGCTCCTGCAATTAGCACCTCTCAGCGGGTCTCAATCAGGCTCCAGCCGTGTCACAAAGCCATCACAGCCATAAGACATTCAGGCTACTTTTCCTACGGAACAGCCTGAAAACGAAACAGTCTGATATACAATAGCATATGTAATAAGTACAGATCTGAATGTACTTTTTCAGTCCAGGGAAGCGTGGAGATGCCTGAAGAGTTATCCTTACGCTTTGACGCAAAATCATATTTTCTGGGGAATGATAACAATGACTTTTACACGCATGGCGGCGGCCTTCGTTGTATTTTTGCTGATAGGTGTTCTCGCGTTAGCAGGGGTGGCGGGAACTGCCTGGCTTGGACCCGTAATGGGGCATGGGACAAATGTCATGCATATCAGTGGCAAAGTTGTTGAAGTCGGTCCCGGTAAGAATTTTGTATTGCTGGAAACAAAAACCGGGACGAAGAAAGCTTTTACATGCGGCACTGAGTGTCGCGCATCGACGCGACATTTGCAACGACATTTGAAGGAAGGTGCCAACACTGATGTCTATTACGTGCTGGGGGCAAATCAGGTGTTGGTCGCAAAGGATGCAGATTAGTACTGTTTAGTAAAATTCTCGCATGGCAAACGTGTTACTGCATGGAGGGGTGGGTCATAGTGAGGGACGCGGATGCCGATGCTCTAGCTTTAAAATAACCCCCTGAGACTCTCCCTGAAAGGTGACAGGCAAATTTATGGTAGGAAGGTGCGTAGGTCGGATATGAGTAGCCAGGATAAAGCGGTAGTTCCTGCACAAGAGCGTAAGCTGTCGATGGATCGTGCAGATATTGTCATTGTTGGCAATGGGATTGCGGGTCTGACGGCAGCGATAGAGGCACGCCGTCTTGCTCCTGAGAAGCGCATCGTGATTGTCACGGAGCAAGTACACCCTACTATTAATACTCCCGCGTTGAAGCAGTTTGCAGTAGCCAAGCTAGAGCGTGAGCAGTTGCTGGCATATCCCGCCGGAACGGAGCGCCGAGAGCGTATCCATGTGGTAAATGCGCGGGTTGAGGCCATCCATGCGAACAGTAAATATGTGACGTTGAGCGGAAATCGCGGCTTTGGCTATGGCTCACTTTTGCTTGCCACCGGCGGCAACCCTATGGGGATCGACGAAAAGGTGCCAGGACGGAATTTTGATGGCGTATTGACGCTGCATCGCCTGCAAGACTATCTGGATTTGCGGCGGCGTTTGCCCGAAGTGAGCGAGGCGATTGTGGTGGGCGGAGGCGTCCATGCCATCGAGACGGTGATGGGCCTGCTGTTTTGGGGCATTCGTACCCACTGGCTCATCCGTAGCTCGATTATGAAGGGCATGCTGGATGATGGCGCTGCCGATATGGTGCTGGACAGCGTACGCAAGGCCGGGGCCATTGTGCATAGCGGGACCGAAGTTGCCGGTATTGTTGGGCGCATAGGCTCTGTTGCCGGAGTGATCACCAATCAGCAAGAGCTGGTCCCCTGCCAGTTGCTCCTGACCTGCACCGGCACAACCGCTGTGACAGGTTTGGCGACGCAGTGCAGCGGCTCTATGAAGCATGACAAAAAGGGCATTTATGTGGATGACCAGCTGAGGACCAGTGTACGCGATGTCTATGCGGCTGGCGATGTGGCCTCGCTCAAAAATCCACAGACCGGGAAGTATGAGCCACGCGCCCTCTGGTATGCGGCGATTTCGCAGGCCAGAATAGCGGGCGCGATGCTGGCGGGTTACGATCAACTGGCACGACAGCCCTTTGGTGTTCCCTGGCATGCTACCCATGTCGGCGAGCTGTCTATGCTGACGGTTGGCAGCCCCTTGCTGGAAGGCAACGAGGTGATCACGCTGACCGACAAGAGCCAGGGCAATTACCGCCGCCTGTCGATCATTGACGATCGCCTTGTTGGCTATCTCGCGCTCGGCAATGGCACCCAGCCCGATAGCCTGGCGATCAAGCGGATCATCGATGAGCAACGCTCTATACGGCGCGTGACGAAGGCGCTGTTGAAGGGCGACTTTGACGCACGCCAGTATCTGTCGCAGGTAGGTTCTCGTGCCGCTCAAGGCATTATTACAACGGGTAAATTACCTGATTCGCATGTGCCGCTGCCAGATCCGGTCTCGCTGCTGCCTTTGCCTGAACCGACGCAGGCATTGCGACCAGCGCCAGCCATTGAGTCGATGCCTGGCATTGCCGCCCTGCCGGCAGCTTCGGCTGAGAAGAGCAGGCAGATCGAAGGTCCGCGCAAACGAGAGATACCGGAGACGGAGCCGTTGAAACAGCCGCAGAAGGCTGCCAGGCGTGAAGAGCAGGAGATGTTCTGGGAGGAGGAGGTCAGCGCCTTTAGTGGGAATCTGCCGCGCATCTCGGCTGAAGAGGTCAAAACATACAAGAGCAGAACGGCATCGCCACCTCCGCCCGAGCGCTTTACCGAAGAGATCAGCCCCTTTACCGGCAATCTACCAGCGTTGAACAGTACAAATGAAGAGTACGATCCCTTTACCGATAATCGCTCTCAGTCGCGGCCCCGTGTACTGGAGCGTGAAGTTGAGTCTACGCTGATCCCCGTCCCCTCTTCGGATTGGGAGCCGCAAGGTCAGCAGAGTAAGCAGCGGCAGGCGGAAGAGCAAGAATATACTCCGTCGCAACCCTCGCGAGGGCTTTTATCGTATGCCCGCAAGGGCAATATCAAGAGAGTGGAGAGGAGGCGCTAGATGATCAAAGTAAAGCCTGCATTTTTGCATAAAACCGGCTCGCAGGTTCGCCAGGAGATTCGGGCCTGTATTGGCTGTAACGAGTGCCTCCTGGCATGTCCGGCTATAGCCGAACCGATCACGATAGATGTATTGAATCGAGAGACTGTTTCAGGTGAGATTTCGGGTCCGGTGGCTCGTTTTGCGCGTTCGTGTTATCAGTGTGGCGCATGCATTCCTCCCTGCCCGGTGGGATTACATCGCGAGGCAATGATGATGTGGCTCAAAGTACGCCTGTTGAGCACTGAATGAGAGGAATAGAGGTCATGCAATATTCTGATGAAGAAGAAAGAGGGTATTCCTGGTTCTTTTTCCATGCCAGTCAGCCCTGGGTGCGTAGCACGGTCATTTCGCTGCTGATTCTCGCCACCTGTGTTGGCTTCTTTCTATGGATAACGCATGTCAGCGATGATCAGGGAGGTGATAGCTTTGCCGGTCTTGTGCTTGCCGTTGCGGGGACAACCTTCATGATTATCGCTTCTGTTGGTTTTACGCTCCGTCGGCAGGCCAAAAAACGTCATGTTGGACAGCTCAACGCCCTCTTAAACTGGCATGTTTGCTTCGGGATACTTGCGGTGATCGTGCTGTTCCTGCATTCGTTCGGAAATTTTAACCCACGTTCTGGTACCTATGCCCTCTATGCCATGATCGCGCTCGTCATTTGTGGGATCATTGGTCGTCTCTTTGACCGCATGATGCCCCGCATGATTGCACAACAGGCCCGCAAAGCCCTGACCGTTCAGGGTGAGGATCGCATTGAGTCCATCTCGCGCAAATTAGAGTCGATTGTGGTGCATAATAAACAGGAGCTACGGGCCTTTGAGCCTGCACCGAACAGGAGCAGAAGCCGAACTGTTCCCGATAACTCCGCGCAGCAGGGGTTGTTACAAGATTCGTGGGATATGGCTTTTATCTCGTTGGAGGAAACTCCCCAGGAGTTGCGGCGCGATACCAATCAGTACCGCTTTGTCCCCGACCAGAGAAGCACGCTCACTCGTCCTGGCGCACTCTATCCTGGGGCCGATGATCACATAAGAGCAATTAAGGAAGCGCAACACGCACTGAAGCAGGAGGCGCTGTTCCGCTACATTATTCGCTACTGGCGCGTCTTCCATATCGCCCTGGCTATCGTCACTGTGGCCCTGACATTGTGGCATATTGAGTACGCGCTCGTCCTGGTCTTCCCGGCTATGCAGAAGTTTGGTGTCGGCTATCTTCTGCCCTGGCCCTGATCCTTTGCTAAATACACTCTCCCCGGACCCCTGGTGTACCGCACACACACCAGGGGTCCATTTTTTGTATGCATCCCTGGCTTTTCATCTCACCGGTACTTTTTCGTCTTTCCCTGAAGAAAAGAATATTTCGGGGTAATATTGGTATTGGATAGACCAGCCTGCGCTTTACAACGAATA
>JAICIM010000543.1 GCA_025928885.1 Ktedonobacteraceae bacterium
CTTTCAGCACAACCCCATTACAACATCTTAGTTGAATGTGGTAGGAAATGACTGTACAGTATTTTTATCCTCTGCGGTTAGAGGCGTCCCTCCATGAAACCATCTGGGGAGGACGCCGTTTGGAGCGAGACCGATGGAAGCGGCTGCCTCAAGCAGAGGTCGCCATCGGCGAAGCCTGGGAGACGGAAGTCAGTACCATCGTCCAGAATGGTGCATATGCCGGCAAGACGCTGGGTGAGGTGGTCGCCGCAGAAGGGTCCGCATTCCTGGGACCACAGGCAACGGGCATCTTTGGGCAACGTTTCCCCTTACTGGCAAAGTTCATTGATGCCAACGCACAGCTCTCCGTACAGGTTCACCCCAACGACGACTATGCGGCACAACACGAGGGTGGCAAGCTGGGCAAAACAGAGTTCTGGTATATTCTCGCAGCAGAACCGGGCGCAACTATCGTGCATGGCTTCAAAGCCGCGACAACACGCGCAGAGGTTGAACAGGCGATTCAAGCGGTCACGCTGGATCGCTTGATGCACGAAGAGACCGTCCAGGCCGGCGATGTCGTCTTTGTGCCTGCCGGAACCGTCCATGCCATTGGGAAGGGCGTCTTGCTCTACGAACTGCAAGAATATTCCGATATCACCTATCGCATGTACGACTATGGCCGCCTCACCGCATCTGGTCAACCCCGCGAACTGCATATCGAGCGTTCGCTGGATGTCTCCCATTACACCGTCTCGCGCCAGATCAAGATGCATCCGGTCGCACTGGTTGAGGGTACAGAGTATGAAGAGCGCTGTCTGGTCGCCTGTCGCTACTTTCTGACCAGCGAACTCCATCTCAAAGCGGGCGGCGCTGTGGACGGGCAAACGGAGCAGAGTTGTGTGATCCTCTCCTCGCTGGGGGCAGAGGCACAGATCTATTATGGTCCTGCCCAGGAATATAGCGAATCGCTGGCCCGAGGACAAACGATGGTGCTCCCGGCTGCGCTCGGTCAGTACCGCATCGAGGGCAGCGGCGTCTTGCTGCGTTCATATGTGCCAACTCCCGACGATACGGCCTGGCAACGCTGGAAGGCAGCAAATCCCGAGAGCGCCCAGCCATAACGGCGCTCTCTCTTATTCCCGCCTGCGCTTGCGACGTTCCTGTTCCAGATCGGTGATCGTCCCTTCAACCACCTGTCCTTCTTGTTCTGGTTCTTTGAAAATGTAGGAGGAGCGTTGCGACGAGAGATCCTGCTGTAAGCGCGTCACCTCACTTATGGTTCGCGAGATGCTGGTGGCGACGTTTACCACCAGCGAGACGCCATAAAGAAGCGCCCAGAGGCCGATCCCTACGAACAGCGTGATCAAGCCACTAAAGATGCCATTCCATGCACCTCCCAGGCTCCAATTTGCATAAGTGATATAGATCACCATTATCAATATAGGCAGCCAGAAGAAATGCACCAGCACTTTCAAAAACCAGTGGAGAAACCAGAGTACAGCTTTCACGGGATCAGATGGCATCTCCCACGGCGGTATAAGTTCTCGGACGAAGCGTAAATGCTTACCCACATCAGCCTTTCCTTACCTATTTACGATGCTGATTAGATACCTTCTATTGTAGCAGTGTATGACCGCCGCTACCAGAGGGGAATACACGAATCTGTACCTTTTTATGGCGATACCAACGAAAGGCCATCGCGTCCATCAGGTGTATGCAGCGTACTTGCTTGCAGCGGATGAAAGGTATCCGTCTCAAAGGTCAACGGGCCATACGAGAAGTTATAGGGTGAGAGCGTATAAAACTGTCCCTGTACCGTCAGTGGCGCGGCAGGTGTCGGAAAGGCCATCAGCAATTGATCGTCAGCGTTCAGAGAGGAAAAGGCGCATTGATTTTTGTACTCTCCGGCACTGGAAGTTGCGGTCATTTTATATCCATAAGTGACGCGAAACATCGGTTGCGCAGCATGCAACAAACGCCAACTCGTGACGCTCCAGGCCGCGTTATGATAGCTAAACGCCTGCGCACCGAGCGACTCCAACTGTCCCTGAAATGTGCCATGCGCAACGGGTGAGGCGCTCACAGGACCAACGATATAGAGTGCAAAAGGCGGGCCACCAGGGCGATGAGGCTGCTCTATCAGCGTCGCATGGCTAAACTGGCCGACGAGCGCAGCAACAAACTGGCTACGTGGACTCACCAGCAGGACCGCAGGGCCACTTTCAGCAGATGGCAGGAGAGCGCAATGGGTGCCGTTAAAAATGGTTGTAGCGGTCTGCATCTGCCCGGCAAGAAACGTCAGCGCCATCGCATTCGCCGTATCGGCTGCGATATAGACCCGCCGCAACCGCTGCTGCTGGGCGAGGAGATCGGCGCGATGGAGAGCGTTTTGCAGCGAGGCGAGATCGTTATAGTAGGGCGAAGAAAGCTTCGTATCCTGATAGTTGCCGCGAATCGTATCCAGCACCATGCCAGCCGCACCCAGCAATTGCGCACAAAGAGCCAGGACGGTCAAACAGCAGAGCGCAACACGCAAGCCGCCTCTCCATCCTCTCCACGAACGGCACCATTTGACGGCCTCGGCGAGAAAGAAGCCGATCAGGATATATTGGCCGGGCATAAAAATAATCAGATAGTGCGGATAGATCGGTAGCGTGTGGCGAAAGAGGGCCAGCAAAGGAATGATCTGCCAGACCAGCAGGATCAGCAGGCCACATCTGGCAGGAGTTGCGCGAAAATCGTCCCACCAGTTGCGGAGAGTATGCCAGCAGCGCAGCAAAACGTTGTCAGCTACATTTTCTTGAGATGTAAGATGATTGGGGCGCACCACCCGCACCAGCGCCGTGATCGCTCCCCCAAGCAACAGGCCCGTTAAGAGCGGCTGCAACCAGAACAGGCGGTGATAGAAATGGAACAGAACCGACTGTGTATTTGTAAACGGCTCACCATTGTCCATCAGAGTGGCATAAGGACTCAAGGACCATTGATAATAGGTCAGGGCCTGTGTATCCCACTGGACGGGTAGTTTGGAGTCGGTGAGCAGGATTTGCAGATCGGAGAAATGCGACGTGACCTCCCAGAGCAGATAGGGGGCATAGATCACCAGGAGCGAGGCCAGACCCAGCACCAGATCACGCCAGCGCACCGTCCCGGGTGCCAGCACAAGGGCCACCAGCAATGGCGCGGCCAGCATTGCTCCGGTCGCATGTAGTTGCACCATCAGACCAACCAGGAAGAGGGCGGGAAAGAGCCAGCCTTTCCGTCTCTCCACTACTCCGGCGAAGAGCGCGAATAATAAGAGTAGCAGAAAAAATGGGATGAAGCTCTGATTCCAGATAAAGCGAGCATAGAAGATCGAGCGGGCCGAGGCCGCGAAAGAGAGAGCCGCAATTGTTCCGGCGAGGCGACCATAATAGCGGCGCGTAAATAGATAGGTCAGCAAGACGGCGGCAACGGAGAGCAGGGCTTGAAAAATAGCGGCCCCCAGGGGATTGCGACTGAGCGCGGCGGGGATCATCAACAGATATATTACAGCAGGCGGGTTCAAAATACGAATTGAGGCACCATTGGCCGTTGCGACGAACATCCCCTCATGCAGCGCACCAAAGGCCATACGAAAGATATTGGCTTGATCGCCATCGAACTCGGTAAAATCGATGTGATAGAGGCGCAAACCTGCCGCGAGCAGCACAATGAGATACATTTCCCAGGCAAAAAACCATGAAGGGAGATGTAAACCACCAATCAATGGTGGCTTATCATCTCCCGTCTGTGCCGCAGGTCTCTTTGGCAAGACAAGCTTCATGCCGACAGCACCTTCCTGACGGCATCAAATGTCGCATCGACGACGGTGCCGCCAACTTCCTGGGGGATGCCCGTCTTGCTATCTTTCAGCAAATTGCCGGTCAGAATGCCAACAACCCGCTCGTCGCGCTTAATCACGCCACGAGCCACCAGCTTCCGCGCTCCGGCAAGCGTGGCCGCCGATGCGGGTTCGCAGCCAATGCCAGCCCGATCGATCACCGCTTTGGCCGCCAGAATCTCGTCGTCGGTCACCTGCTCAACGATGCCGTCGCTCTCCTCGATCGAACGACGAGCACGGTTGTAACTCACCGGATTACCGATCTTGATGGCGGTGGCAACCGTCTCCGCCTGTACCGGCTCGTATGAGGCGAAATTTTGCTGGAAGCTGCGATAGAACGGATTGGCACCAGCTGCCTGAATCGAGGCGATGCGTGGCATATTGCTGATCAGTCCCAGCTGATATGCCTGCCGGAACGCCTTACCAATTGCAGAGGTATTGCCGAGATTGCCAGCGGGCAGCACCAGCCAATCGGGAGCTTGCCAATCAAGCTGCTGCAAGACCTCAAAGCCGATCGCTTTCTGACCCTCCACACGGAAGGGGTTGAGCGAATTGAGCAGATAGATGCCCAGCTCGTTACAGACCTGCTCAACCAGACGCATGGCATCGTCAAAATCGCCACGAATTTGCACCGTCGTCGCGCCATAAGCCAGACTTTGCGCCAGCTTGCCGCCAGCGACGTTGCCGGCTGGCAGGAAGACGATCCCACGCAGACCGGCCTGGGCAGCATACGAGGCCAGGGAGGCTGAGGTATTGCCGGTGGAAGCGCAAGCGACCGCCTTTGCTCCCAGCATCAATGCCATCGTCACCCCGGCGGTCATGCCGCGATCTTTAAAGCTGCCGGTCGGATTTTCGCCCTCGTGCTTGAGGAAGAAGCGCTCCAACCCGGCATACAACCCGATCTGGCGATGGCCGACGCGACCAGGGCCACAATTCTCGATCCCCACCGGATAGAGGCCGGTGTTGCCCTCTGGCCGCGTGACCACATACTGATCAGGGGCGGGTAGGATCAACTCGCGGTAACGCCAGACGCCACTGGCATCGAGCAGTTGC
>JAICIM010000267.1 GCA_025928885.1 Ktedonobacteraceae bacterium
TCCGAGTAGCCCAGCCGAATGAGCGCCTGATCCAGCAGGGCCAGCCCGCCCTCTAGCTCGGGATAGATCACAGCGGTTGCGCCCAGTTCTGTCAGCTGGCGCACGTTATCTGTGGTGGCAGCTCGTGCCAGCAGCAACACGTTCGGGGCCACGTTATGAGCAGTGGCAACGGCGGTTGCTGCCGCAACCGCATCGGGTATCGTGATAACGATGGCACGGGCCGTGGGCAGATGGGCATGCAGAAGGATCTCTGAATCGCCCGCATCGCCATAGAGCGTGGGAATGTCCTGTTGGCGTAGTTCCGCGACTCGTCCCGCATCCAGTTCCACCACCAGGAAGGAAACGTCAAGACGGGTCAGCACTTCAACGAGGTGTTGTCCAACCCGGCCATAGCCGACGATGACCACGTGGTTGTGCTGCACCTCGTCGGTTAGCTCTGGCACCGGGGTGTGTCGGTCCAGACGCCGCCAGAGTGCGGGAATCGCGCGTAGACCGCGCTCGATCCAGGGCATAGCCCAGAAGAGCAGGGGATTGATGACGATGGAGAAGAGCGCCCCCATCAGCAGGAGTTGATACTGCTCTTGCGTCAGGATCTTCAAGGCCAGCCCGGACTGTCCGACGAGAAAAGAGAATTCGCCGATCTGGTTGAGCGAGACGGCAAGGATCAACATGGTGCGGGCCGGACGCGCAAAGAACAGCCCCAGCACGAGGATGATCAGCGACTTACCGATAATAATCAACGCTGCCAGCGAGAAGACCTCAGCGGGTCGTGTGACCAGCAAGAGCGGATTGACCAGCATCCCGATCGAAACGAAGAAGAGGACGGCGAACGTCTCGCGAAAGGGCAATATTTCTGTTTCCACCTGATGTGAGTAGGCCGATTCGTTGACCACGACCCCCGCGAGAAAGGCTCCCAGCGCCAGTGAGACGCCAAAGAGCGACGCGGCCCCGATGGCCGTACCGAGCGTAATCACCACGACGGCCACAATGAACAGTTCACGTGAGCGGAACTGTACGATGCGCTTTAATGCCCAGGGGATGACGCGAATACCAACGAAGAGCATGATGGCGGCAAAGATGGCGGTTTTGAGCAAGGCCAGTCCCGCCGTCTGCCATATCGGCTGCGTGGATTGGGCCGAAAACGCTGGCAGCAGCACCAGGATGAGCACTGTTGCCAGATCTTCCTGAACCAGCCAGCCAACCGCGACCTGCCCGGTTGTCGTGTTGAGCAAGCCGCGATCCATCAGGTTGCGCATGACAACGACGGTACTGGCTACTGCGATAGAGAAGCCCAGTACGACGCCCGAGGCAAGATCCCAGCCCCACAGGTGGGTGAGCAGAATCCCCAACGATGCACAAATGAGCATTTGTAAGATTGCGCCCGGCAATGCAATATCGCGCACCGCCCACAGATCACGCAGCGAGAAATGCAGTCCCACCCCGAAGAGCAGGAAGATGATGCCCAGATCGGCCAGTTCGCGGATGGTATGCTGGTCGCCAACAAAGCCGGGCGTGAAGGGTCCGATGATGATTCCGGCCAGCAGATAGCCAACCAGTGCCGGGAGCTTGAGGCGGCGTGCGATGATCCCGCCAATAAACGCTGCTATCAGGGCGACCGTAATATTGATTAAGATGGGGTAGTCCTGCAAATGCTCTTTCCTCTCTCCATACTGCAACCCAAACAAAGCTGGTCGTCTGCCCGGAAGAGAAGGCCGTCGCTTGAGGAAGATACCATATCCGCAGAACAGACTATCTTGCTGTTTCAGGTGCTTATTTCCACTATTACACGTTCTGAGCAGAGGGTAGTCTGACTCCGCTCACTGCCCTTTCAGCGTAACACAAAAATGTTGTCGAGAACAAATGCATCGATATGTTATCGTCGCTTTACAACGCCCTTGCTCTCTATTTTGGAAAAGTAGCTGATATTGCAGGAAGGACGCCGATCATTTTTCAGGGAGGGTATCGTTGCCAAACATGGGACCGAGGATACTGGCTGCACGAGCTAGCATGGTGGAGATAGGAGGGATGCGCAGCATGGGACGGAGCATTGCCAGAGCATCGCGAACGAATGCGAGAGCACTTCTGGTGATGGTTTGCCCCTCGCTGCGGTCCTGGAGCCAGAAGAGCACCATGATCAGGTGGAGAGCGTAGAGGATCGTGGCGACATCGCTCATTTGTTTCTCGTGAGGGGCATCCTTCGCTCCTGTGGCGACGACGGCGATGATGCTGCGGCTCTTGCGACGTATATGAGCAACCTGTTCGCCAAAAACGGCTACGCTGGAGCGTGGATTGAGAGCTGCGCCGAAGAGAGCTGCCAGGGTTTCCCGATAAGGGGCCATAAGCGCAAAATGAGCCAGCGTTATCTGCTCAAAGCGCTCGGCCAGCGTTTTTGTGGGGATAGCCCGAACCTGCTCTTCCAGGTTGTGTACAAGCAACTGATAGATTGCTAGCACCAGATCTTCTTTGCTGCTGAAATAGCGATAGGCCAATCCCGGTGAGCATTCGGCCAGCGCGGCGATATCGCGCATTGTCGTTCGCTCGTATCCCTTGCTGGCGAATAGTTCCATCGCGCTGTCCTGGATACGCTGCCGGGTTAGCTCTGCTTTTTGCGTCTGCGTCTTTTTGATCTCCTGTGGTGGTCGGTCCATACCAACTCCCTGCCTCAACGAGTGTACTTGAGGGGAGTATGCGGGGCTACGCCCATTTTGTCAAGCTCTGCTAGCTTGTTTGAACTGCTCTCCCGCCTAGAGCCTCATGCCAAATAACGGCCAGAGCCATTGATGGGTAATGATGAGGAACGAGAGCGTCATTGCAATGAGCATGCCCGACCCGAGCAGGCGGCGGCGTGGCGAGAAAAGCATACTGACCGCAATAATGAAAAGCACTAATCCGGCGATGGGGATCAGGCAGAAGATAGCTATCGATGAGAGTGTAAAGAGCAGGCTTTCATAGCCGTGCGAGCGGGCAAAAACGGTTGCAAGAAGAAATATCAAGGCGGGAATGGCCCCAAGCAGCAGGCCTTGCAAAAAGTTCCAGGCCCATCCCCATTTGCCCTGTTTGATGCGTCTGAGCCGGAGCCAGACCTGATTGGCACTTTGGGGCCGTTTGCGCGTATCGGGTTCGGTCATATCGTCAATTAACTGTTGCAGCGGCGCGGGAATCTGTGGGGCCATGACCTGACCGCTTCCTGCGTCATCTTGCAGCTCCAGCGGCTCTTTCCCGGTCACAAGCGTTTGCAGCGTTGCTCCCAGCCCGTAAATGTCGGTGTAGGGAGTGGTTTGCACGACGCCGTATTGCTCGGGAGCGGCATAGCCGGGCGATCCCAGGGGGCCGGTATCTCTGGCCTGACCGGGTACAAAGCGGCGGGCGATGCCAAAATCGATCAAATAGACGCGTCCATCGTCGCCCCACATCAGGTTGGCAGGTTTGATGTCGCGAAAAATAACCGCTGGCTTCTGCGTATGAAGGTACTGCAACACATCGCAGACCTGCATACCTATCGTCAAGACCTGCTTGAGCGGCAACGCTCCATCGGGAGCTTCTTGCAGGTACTCTTCGACGGTTTTTCCTTTGATAAAATCCATCACCAGATACCAGTGTTCCGCATCAGAAAAATGGCTGTAGATGCGTGGCAGGTGCTTATGTTGCAATTTGGAAAGCAGCGAGACCTCTCGATTATACGAGTCCGTGGCATCGATAATCTGTCGCGGTGTCAATTTGCTGATGTTGATCTGCTTGATGGCGACCATCTTTTTGCGCCGTTTGTAGTCCCGTGCCTGATAGACAACGCCAAAGCCACCCTGTCCGACGACCTTGATAATGCTGTAGCGATTCGCCAGCAGCGAACCCGGCGCTAAGGTGTCGCTGTCGGAGTCGCCCGACGCCGGGGTTGCGAACGATCCTGCTGATCCTGTTATTAAATTGGTTGATATCGATGTGGTGGGGTGTTTGAGAGATGAGGTGCCGCGATACCCCCGATAGTAGGGTTGAATCGATGTTGATGCTCTGGGGGCCGGTTTGATCTGTTCCAATGACTGCTGACAGGCAAAACATTCTGTTGCCTGTAATGGATTTGCTGCTCCACATTCGTCACAGAAGAGCGCAAGAGGAATGGTCATTCGCTGCTTCCTTTGCCCTGTAATGCTCATTATTTTACCTTATTAGACGTTTCTCGCCGTCTATTGGTTGCGTCTGGTGCTGACTCATGTCCATGTCTGGAAAATGAACATGTTTACTCTTCTGGGGAGTATTGTAAGCGGGTATGGATCAAGAGTCAAGGAAAATAGCCCATGAAGGTACTATAGGGCAAAAAAGGAGAAGCGAAGGAGGGAGAGCAATACTGGCTGCTCCCTCATATGCTCAATCGTAGGGAACGGCAGCAGCAGCTTTTGACGATGGTTCTATCTGGTCAATGTCGATCGCTACCTGCCTTTCTGGTTCCTGCTGTTCTTTGTGCCACCTCAGTTCTTGACGTTCATAGGTTTGTAGCGCCCTCATAGCGCCTCCCAGGATTTCCGCTAGCATGGTAAACAGCGCTTGCGCTCTAGGATCGCTCACGTGCGAGCTATCCATTTTGCATGCCTGCTGGGCCTGGGCCAGCAGATCGCTGATGTGTCGTGCCTGTTGTTCAGGGGTCCTCGGGCCTGCGTGTTGTTGCTCCATTCTGTTGTCTCCTTGCTGCTACTGTGGTGAACCGCTCTCTACTTTATACACGGCGAACAATTCGGCTCGGTAACAACGGTTGTCTGCTTGTTTGTGCTGATCTGTATAAAGAGCCAGGAATGTATGTCTTTATAAAACCGTCGTTGTGAAACGATCAAGATGCCTGAGACGAGATAGTAGATAGTGTATGCGGGTGGCTGGGGAGAGGAGGGAGCTTGAGCAGATGCGGAGTGAGGGAGAGAATTTGAGCTTTGTTTCACCCATTTGAAAACTTTTGACAATATATCGGAAGGAGAAAATAGCATGGTACAATTTGGTTGGAAAGCTGGACCAGAACAGTATACACCAACGGACCTGCTCGCATACGCCGTTGATGCAGAGAAGGCCGGATTTGGATCTATTGATGTCAGCGATCACTTCAATCCCTGGAGCGAGGCCGGGCAAGCCGCCTTTACCTGGACCTGGTTGGGAGCCGTGGCGGCAAAGACCAGTCGCATTGCGATGGGGCCGGGCGTCACCTGCCCTATCCTGCGCTACCATCCCTCAATCATTGCCCAGGCGTCGGCGACCTTATCGTGCCTGGCCCCCAACCGCGTCTATCTCGCCGTTGGCACCGGTGAGGCGCTGAACGAATACGCTGCCACCGGTATGTGGCCCGAGTATGATGAGCGCCGGGAGCGGCTGGCAGAGGCCATCGAACTGATTCGAGCGCTCTGGAGTGGGCAGCAGGTGACCTATAAAGGAAAATATTACGAGACGCAGAAAGCAAAGCTCTACACACCTCCCGCCTCCAAAATTCCGCTTTACATTTCAAGCCTGTCCCCGGAGAGCGCGACCTTTGCCGGTCAGTATGGCGATGGTCTGATGAGCGTTGGTGGCAAGCAGCCTGATATGTATCGCCAACTGCTCAAAAATTTTGAGGAGGGTGCTCGCAAAGCCGGCAAAGATCCCGCGAAGATGCCGCGCTTGATCGAACTGAACGTCGCCTATGCTTACCAGGATGAGCAAAAGGCGATTCAAGAGATGTTGAAGTATTGGGCCGGAACGTTTGTGCCGGCGCTGTTCGATGAGCGTATCTATACGCCTGCTCTCTCTGCGCAAAATGGCGAGGTCGTTGGCCCCGATACGGTGAAGAAGACCTGTTGCATCTCGCAGAACGTCGATGAGCAGGTCAAATTTGTCCAGCAATACGCCGATCTGGGCTTTGACACCTTCTTCATTCACAGCGCCGGCCCAGACCAGAAGGCATTTCTTGAGGGCTACGGACGCGATATCCTGCCGAAACTGCGCAGCCAGATTCACGCCCGCGTTGCCATTGGTAGTGCCGATTAGCCCACAGTTGTCTCGATGCCGCCTTCCTGCAAGGCGGCATCGAGGCTGCTGAACAGTTATGGGTGTATGTTTTGCTGTCTTGCCGGTTCTGCCACCACGCTATTGTTGACATAGAGATGCTTGAACGCCATGATCTCCTCAACCGCGCGTTGATACCCTCCCGCCTCTCGCAACGTCGTGCCAATCGCGGCACTGGCCTGTGTATAGGAGGGATTGGCAAGAAGCTCCTCCACACTTCGACGCAACTTCTTTGCCGAGAGCGTGCGACGATGCAGCACCTTGCCAGCTCCCAATTGCTCGATGCGGTGCGCCACCCAGGGCTGATCACCGGCCTGGGGAAGAGCAAGCATTGGCACTCCATAGTACAGCGCTTCGTTTGCGCTATTCATGCCAGCGTGAGTAATGAATACATCTGCATGTTGTAGTAAAGTAAGTTGGGGAACCACATTCCAGACGAGTATATTGCTCGGAAGCTCTCCCAATTGATCCGGCGCAATGCGATTCCCGATCGCGAGAACAACTCGCAGGGGTGCGTTGGCAAAGGCTTGACAGCACAGACGATAGAAATCAAGCTGCTCGTTAAATAATGTCCCAAGCGCAATATAAATCAGGGGGGTGTCCCCGGCCAGCTGCTCAACAGAAATGGTTGGGGTTCCCGGGCGTTCGTAGATCGAGGGGCCGACGAATTTGAAGCTCTCATCGAGTAGATGGGCAAACGGCTGAAATTGCTGTGAGGTATACACGATATTGAGCGCTTCGCGGTTCGTGACGATATCAAAAATATCTGGCCTGGGAATGCCATACTCTTTGTTTAATTGAGCCGCAATAGCATAGCTTAACTTTTTTTCTCTTAACGCTGCGATATCCATCCAGAAATGTTTAAGAGACGTAGCAATGACGCTGCGTGCTAATTGAGGCGTAAATACAAACATGGTGCTGGAAGAGATTGCCGGAGTCCTGGTGATTTGTGCAACATATTTGCCCCAGGGACAAAATGAGTCGTGAATGATGTAATCGGGCTTGATTTTTTGTACATCCGCTACTAAGTGAGGAAGCATGATCTGGCTTGTCTGTATCGATTGATAGATTTGTCTGGTGATATTCTTATCCTGCGCGACGTTATTGGGGATCGTGTCTCTATAGCAGCGGAAACTGGCTCCTGTATATTCAATGGTCGCTCGAAACTCTTCAGTTGAGTAATAGATGATGCGCTCGCCACGCTTCACCAATTCGGCCATAATTGGTAATGTCGGGTTAGTATGACCATGTGCCGGAATATTGAAAAAGATGGCGGTAGACAAGCTAACCTCCCCTATGATTGTTGTAGGACATTGTATTTTAGTAGGCGTGTTTCATAGAAAAACAGGCCACTATTCCCATTATAAGAAAATGGCATGAAGGAGCATGTGGCCTGTTTTCGTAGGGAAGGCGTCTATATAATAAGTTTGTACCTGCTAGCTTTTCGTTTCTTCCTCCTGTTGCAGATCTGACTTTTCACCTGTTTCTGCGATTACAGGCTCATCCGCATCGAATAAGCGGCGCAGGTAGTCGTTCAGGAACACGCCCTGTGGATCGAGCCTCGCACGTATGCGCCGGAAATCGTCCCAGCGCGGGTAGAGTTTCGCCAGGCTGTGTGCGTCTTGCGTGTGCAGCTTGCCCCAGTGGGGGCGTCCCTGATAGCGCCGAAAGATCTCTTCAACCTGCCGGAAATACTCTTTATAAGGCATGCCGCGATACATATGCACCGCCATGTAGAACGATTCACGCTGATAGGCTGGGCTGAGCCAGATATCGTCAGAATGCACGAAGCGGCACTCAATGGGGAAGTGGACCGCGAACTGATTGCGGTTGATGCACTCTTGCACCTCTTCAATGACGTTGCGGGCATGCTCTGCCGGAATGTTGTACTCCATCTCGTTGAAGCGCACCCAGCGCGGCGTGGCAAAGATGCGATGGCTATACTCAACTTCATCCACGCTGGCGATGAGCGTTGCCGAGAGCCGGCTCACGGGCTGGCAGAGCTGGGGCCGCAGGCGACAGGCTTCGGAGAGCAGCCAGTAGACGCCGTTCTCCAGCACGACCTTATTGAAATTGCCCCAGAGCGTATTCAAGACATTTTTTCCCTTGAGGGGCGCATCCGTTTCGTTGGTGAACTTGGCCTGCACATCGTTGGTATAGGGGAGCCAGAAGAACTCGAAGTGGCTGTTCTCTTGCTTGTCGCGCTCAAGATTTGCCAGACATTCGGAGAGCGGCAGGCGATGGCTCTGAAAGTGTAGCCGCTTGAACGGCACGACGCGCAGCTTCACGCGTACGATCACGCCCAGCATGCCCAGCGAGACCTGCGCTGCTTTAAAAATATCGGGATGCTGTTCGGGCGAGCATTCCAGCAGTTCGCCACTGGCCGTGACCAGCGTCAGGCCCACAATCTGCGTGGAGATCGTGCCGAACCGTGCGCCGGTTCCGTGTGTGCCGGTGCTGATGGCTCCCGCGATGCTCTGCTCGTCGATATCGCCCAGATTTTCTTGCGCCAATCCCTGATCGAACAGCTCTTCCCCCAGCTTCTTGAGCCTTGTCCCGGCTAGAACCGTTACCGTGTTGCCCTCTTCCTCATCGATATCGATCTGTTCGATGCCCTGTAAATGGTCCAGAGAGAGCAGCGTACCGCTGGTCTGGACGACCGGCGTAAACGAATGGCCGGAACCAACGACGCGCACCTGACCCCCTCCTTGATGCGCTTTTTGTACGATCTTGATGACCTCTTCAATGCTTTTCGGCTGCAAAAGCGCCTGCGGTGAGCATTCCACCACGCCCGACCAGTTACTCCATTGTGTCTGTCCGGTACTCATGCTGTCTAGCCTTTCTGTGTTCGTTTAAATAAAACATTGCCCATCGCCGCGATATGTCGTGACCTCATCAACGATCGTGCCGTTGCTTACAAGCAGGAGGTGGGTAAAGCGTTCGCAGAGTTCGCCAGCCTTCGCGTGGCGCATAAAGATGGGGTCGCCCAGTTCCA
>JAICIM010000268.1 GCA_025928885.1 Ktedonobacteraceae bacterium
GTAGGCGGCCCGCATTGCGCGTATCTGCTGACGACACGCATCCCGGAGGTCGCAACGCACTTTGCAGGGAAGGATAGCTCACGTCTAGGAGAACTAAGCCTGGAAGATGGACTATCTCTGCTGGCCCAGATAACTCCGACCGTCTCCAGGATGGAGCCAGAGATTTTGCGCGATCTCGTGGCAGCAGTGGGAGGGCTGCCACTGGCCCTCACGCTGATGGGAAATTATCTGTCACAACAGGCACGCCATCAGCAGCGCCGCCGCGTACAGAGCGTCCTGAAGCAGTTGCAGCAAGCGAAATATCGCTTGCAACTGGAGCAATTGCAGACGAGCAATGGACCCCTGGCCGATGGCACCTCGTACACGCTCAAGGCGGTGATTGGCCTGAGCGAGGCCATCTTAGAGGAGCCAGAACGGTGCGCTCTGGCGGCCCTCTCTCTCTTTCCAGCCCGTCCAGCCAGTTTCTCCGAGGAGGCTGCTCTGGCTGTAACCGCAGTCCCCGTTGAGGTGCTTGATCGGCTGGTCGATGTCGGGCTACTGGAAAGCCAGGGAACAGACCGCTATAGCCTGCATCAGACCATTGCCGATTATGCTCGTACCTTACCAGGGAAGGATCTCCGCGCGGAAAAGCGTCTGGTGAACCACGTTCTGAATGATAGAGGCAGAAAGCTTAGCGAGTTGGAGCAAGACCTGGCTCTGATTCTGGTGGCACTCGACCTGGCTAGCCACAACGGCCTTCTAAACGAATTTGTGCAAGGAGTGTGCATCATCGCTCGTTTTCTGCGTCTCTGTGGCGGTATGACCGTGAGCGAACCTCTGCTGTGGAAAGCCCGCGAGATTGCCAGAGCACGGCAGGATGAGTTGCACCTCATTCCTCTTATATCCGAACTGGCGATCATTCTGCGTGAGCAAGGGAGTTATGAACGGGCTATTGTTCTGGCTGAAGAAGGGCTGGCCCTGGCTCGCCAGCGATCAGATAGTCGCGCCATCATCTTTGCGCTCTTCATCGTAGGTTCGATCGAGGCTTCGCACGCGCAATATGTGCAGGCCGAGACACACTTGCTAGAAGCGCTGGCGCTGGCGCTGCAGACGCATGATGTTCACGCACTGGGTCTGGCCCTCACAAATCTGATGCTGGAATTGGATATCCGTAAAAAATATATCCAGCATGATGCCTATCAACAGCAATCGTTGGCACTGGCACAGCAGGCCAATCAGCGCACATCTCCGGTTCAGCGCGTACCAGAAAAAGCATATCAGACGCAATCCAAAGCGCAGCATCTAGAAGGACAGGTATATGATGCAGAAGAAAGTGTTACCTACCAGTTAGGGCAATTCGCCTCAACGTTGTTGGAGCAGGAGGACTACCAGCGCAAGAAGCTCTACTGGCAAGAAATCTTCTCTCTGGCCCGCTACATGGCTCAATTGAGGCCCATCCCTGATTTTATCGATACAATGGTCGTGCTTGTGCTGGGATCAACATTTGCCGCATCCTCCCTGGAGATGTTACAGGGAGAAAACGAACCGCTGGAGAGCATAAGCGATGTTCAAGATAGCTGCCTCTCTTGCGCAGCACGAGGCTGGGCGCAATTGGCAGAGGGACAGTTCGCCAGCGCACGCGCAACGCTGCAAGCAGGGCTGGCTCTGCCCCGCCATAGCAACGATCTTGAGTGCCGCTTCGCATTAACGCTGCTGCTGGCTGCGGTCGTCCTACGCCTGGGAGAGTCGGAACGGGCAAACGAACTGCTGCGTGAGGTCGAGAACCTTGCCGAGCAGATCGCCAAACCCTGGATAAGAGCAATTAGCTATATCGTCTGGGCCGACTATCATCTCTTCCTGAACAAATATGCTGAGGCGGCGGCGAACTACCAGGCGCTGCTCTCGATTATCCCGCTGGCTGCGCCCGATATTTTCGCTCGTATGTATGAAGATCTTCCCAGTCTGGTGATCTCGCGACTCGGAGTCTACCAATCCTATCTCCAGGCTCAAGAGGTGCTACGCCGCTTTGAGACGATCGGCCAGGGCCAGACACCGGCAGTAAAACGCTGGTTCACAGAATTTCCTCTGTTTGATCTGAGCGCTGAGAGCGAAAAATGAAGCGCTCCATGCATATAATGAATAACACTCCCCTTTCGTAGCCGCGCGACTTTATCGCGCCCTCCCACTGCTTCACCAGCCGACACAAGCGCGATCACGTTTGACAGAGTACTAATTTCTTTCGTAGCCGCGCGACTTTATCGCGCCTGGTGGAACATTTGAGGAGAGTGAAGCATGCGCGACAAAGTCGCGCGGCTACGACTGGGGAGGATTCGACAATGGGGCCTCCATCCTCACATGGGCCTCCGGGCGCGATAATGTTTGACAGAGTACGAACTCCTTTCGTAGCCGCGCGACTTTATCGCGCCCTCGTTCACCCTCCTCACATGTGGCCCCAGGCGCGATAAAGTCGCGCGGCTACGAAAAGGGTTCGTACGCTATTGAGCGCTATAGAGGACGTTGAAGAAGTCCATCAGATTAGGCGTACCCAGACCCGAGGTGTAATTCCAGCCAGGAGTGGCGTCATAGTAGAGGTTATTGCCACTCGTCACATTGTAGAAAGGCTGCGAATTGCCCGGGTGATTGGCCGCATAGTAGAAGATGGTAGGCCCATAGAAGTAGAGATGCTTTTTGAGCATGAGTCCTTCATTAGCCAGAGCCATGCCCGCTGCCCAGATAGGAGTTGCGGCACTGGTGCCATATGCTGTGATCCATTGGCCCTGGTAGTAGAGCGGCAAGTTCGTTGCCACCGCCGCGATGTCAGGCACCTGACGCTTCCCGGTTGAATACTTATTCGCGACCCCTGGCCCTTGTTGGAACGAGGGCTGCGCAAAAAATCCGCTCAGGCCGCCACCGCTCCCCCATTTGTTCTGACACTGCGAGAGATTGGAAAGATCCTGCTGCCATACGACCTCATTAGCCCTTGTATCATTATTACTCAATGTTATGCGCGTTCCGCCAACCGCAGCCGCCCAGGGATCGCTGGCCGGGAATGAGGCATCCGGCGTCCCTTTGTAGATTCCAGAAGCATAGGCTCCACAGTCCCCGCTAGACACGAAAACCGTCATATGCTCTGCCTTCGTGAGAATTTGCAGGTTCTGATCTACAGCTAACAGAGTGTCCTGCGAAAGATCGTCTTCTGCTCCTCCCAGGCTAATGCTCAGGGTGCTGCCTGGATGGGGAATATTCTGGTTATTATCGATAACCTGTTGCAACGCGTTGTTGAAGGCGGTCCACCAGTTAGACCCATTGCCATTGAGCAGTGCCGGGTCCATTTGATAATCGATGAGATGAACGTTGGGGGCCAGACCGGCCAGCATCTCAATATCGATCAGCGCTTCTATCCCGACCGGGGGAGCGCTACTGCCCAGATTCACGTAGTCTAATGTGGCGTGAGAGCCAGTGCAAGCGAAGTAGTTACCCAGGTCACTGGTGGAAAAGCCATCCATCTCAATGAGATTAACAGTCATGTTCTCACCATGCCAACCCGACGCCCAGAGGCGATCATAGCCGTAAGCGTGAGCAAGCCTTTCCGGGGCAGCAACAGATGGATAGAAATTGACGCAACCGGCATTGCTCTGGTGGGATGTCTGCCGACCGGTCAACTGCTGGGTAGACAGAGCAGCTTTGTGCGTGGGTGGAAGGCTGTAATTATCGAGTCCAGTGACGGCCAGGATATAGCTGGCAATCGAGGATGGGACTTTGGGCATCTGTTTGGGATCAGGGGTAAAGAAGGTGCGACCATTGAGCTTGTGCAGCACAAATCTGGTTTGCAACAGACTGGCCACGCTGCTGGCTTTGGCGTCAAAGCTCAGATTGGTACGCGTTTTATTGGGCGTGATCTTGATATTGTTGCTGTCAAAATATTCCTGAATCGTCTTCAGATTCGCGTCGCTGATGCCCAACTTTTTGGCAAGATCGGGGGTGCTGCTCGTGCTGCTGGATTGCCCATTGCTCTTGCCAAGCTGATTGAGCGTCGCCTGATCTATTTTCAATGTGACATTGACGTGCAGTATCTGATCGCCTGAGACAGTGCCAGTGATCGGCGCACCGAGCGCCTTCTGCGGCAGACCCAGGCTCAGCGTCGTAAATTGTACAGGAGCAGTCGTAGGGGTGGGAGCTGGCGTGGTGTTGGCGACGAGATCGCAGCCGCTGAGCACCACCAGCGCAAAAAGCCCATTTACAAGTGCGATCCACAGATTTTTGCATCTGGATCTATTCCGGGATCGAACGTACAAGTTCCTACCTCACTTCATAACTAGTGCTTATTGTAATCAGCACATATTGTATACATATTGCTGGAATATCCATGAGCATCATCGTAGCCGTTTTCACAGAGTTGCTCTGCTTGCGCGGATGGCAGTGAACAATTCACAGTTTTATCAAGGGGGAGACTATTCGGCCCATTTTGTCCAGCCAGGCAATAATCGTAAGCCGTTGTTGATATAGCGGAAGTGGAAGTAGAAGAATTGGCCGTATTGGAATTGCAAGCAACGACCTGACCATTATTATAGACCTCTGTACCCACTTGACAGGTGTAACATGTGCCATGAATCAACGTTTGCCCCGCCGAACAGGATGTATTGCCACTGCTTTGGTTGCTACTCTGTCCACTATTGTTGTTGCTACTCTGTCCACTATTGTTGTTGCTACTCGAATTGTTGCCATAATGATCCGCTCCATTGCTACAGTAGCCGAGAGCTTTCCAGGTTTGCGAACCGACCCTGCCATCAACTCCTATTTTTGCGGATCTTTGAAATGACTCGACAGCACTCGTGGTATTGGCGCCAAATTGCCCATCAGCCCCGCTTGAGCCGACTGAATATCCTTTGCGAATGAGAATATTTTGCAGAATCTTCGTTGTAGCGCTATCGCTGGTTCCCTCGGAGATATTGAAATAGCAGGTGCCGCTTTTAGGGACGGAGCCACAGGCTACCCCCAGCAAGCTCCCCCAGGTCTGAGTACCGACACCCCCATCGACGCCCAGACCATGCTGGGATTGATAATCCATCACAGCGTGTCTCGTCTCTGGCCCGAACCCGCCGCCGAAGGCTCCATTGCTCGTTGCCAGAAAGTTGTAGGGCTTGCCGTTCTTCAGATCTCCCTTATTATAATGACTCTGCAATGCCGCATGCAATTCATTCACTTCAACAGTATTGGTCGAACCTTCCTGAATCTGTGACGGGCAATTCACAGTAGCGGCATGGATACTGGTGGCAGGGATGATGACGACAGCAGCTCCTGTGATGATGAACAGGGCAGCCATGACGAGAAAAATCTTTCGATAGAGGAATTTGACAAAGTGTTTTATCATACTATTCTCCTTACGCCTGCGCGGTTTTCCCTCTATTTTCACCTGAGAACGGGTCCACACTATTTATTGAGAGTTGGTCCCGCGCCAGTGAGTATAGCTGACTGGTTCGCGACCAACAACACTTTTTCTTTCTTCATAGCGGCAAATCTACTTCGTCGTGCGGAATTGTCCCTCTTTCTCTCTCTAGTTCATGGATATAAAATGCACGCCCACAGTTATTGAACAAAGGGTATCTACAGATTGTTGTATTCAGTCTTTTGTTGCTGCCGCTTTAATGCGCTCAAGCTCGGTGTGAACATCGATCTCCTCGCCAGCGAATTTGAAGAGCAGGCGCATCGCGGTCTCGTCGGAGAGCCAGCCCTGCTGGCGGGCCGTGACCAGGGCCGTGACGAGATAGTTGACCGAGCTGGCGAGCTGCTGATTGTCCTCCACATCGATTTCGGGAAAGGTCACATCATAGCCGGTATCGCGCTGCCTGTCGAGCCGCCCCGCCTGCTGCGCCTCCAGAATGACACGATCGAGAATGCAACAGATGATGCGCCGGATCATGCGCTGGCGGCGTTGAAACTTGAGCAGCGTTGGAAGGCTCATCTACTACATTTAAGGTTCCAACGTGCCGAGATATCCGCAATCTCATCAGTGATCTGAGAGAGTGGCTACAGGCAGCGTAGCCCAACGCTGCTAGTTTTGCATGGGAGGAAGAACAATGATAAACCACGAACTAACGAGAAGTCCAGAAATAACCCCTTTTATGATCTGCACGATTTAGGTCGTTAGAGCATCTATCAAACCAGGGAGCAGCACTTGTACTCCCTGGTTTCTTTTTGCCAGCGAGACACGCACGAATCTTTTCAGCAACCCTGAAAGCGAGAGCGAACAGTAAATGCCAACATCTGTACAAGTGTGAACGTTTGCCCCGAACATTTCAGCCAAACTCCCAACGGTTTGATCCATAAAGTGGGTAAGCATAATACATCTTCTTTATCTCATATGATTACCAATACCACCTTTAGCCGCTTTTCCACTTTCTTAAAGGAAGGGAAGTGTTTCTTCTTCCAGCGAACACAACATCTTGTGTCGCTAATAGTATATATCCACAATATCTTGATAAAATGCTTGACGATGATTCTACAATTTAATATGCTGTGGAGCAGCATAAGGCTTTTTAACACTCTATGGGACTTTCCATAAAAAGACTTATGACTTTTTGATAAGGTGACAGCTTACGTTTACTCTTCCTAGTCATTTTCAGCATCTTTTAAGCGTTATTGAGCCGAAAGACGAGCGATCAGAATAGAAGCAAGCAGCGTCTTTGAAGGTGAACACGAATTGGTATACTGGATGGTAGAAGCATCAGCATATAGGGACACGACCAATAACTAAATTCAGCAATACAACCAATTTTTCAGAGCATAAGTACATCCTCGTTTGTCGGGCTGACAACCCGACGCACGAATCGACTTAGCCAGAGAAGCCTCATTGTTAACCCGAAGTTGACCCGGTGAAATGGCCTGAGAGGCCATTTCACCGCTTTTCCCTCAGTTATAATGATTTCCATGAACCAATCTCTCATGAACAGAATTTTACTGGAGGAAAGATCGTGATTAACCAAGAGTTACAAGTTAACTTGAATAAACAACCATTGTATCGGGGAATGCTGATCTATCGTAAAGAGTATGGCTACAGCCTGTTAACCCTCATAGTTGACCTCTACACTCCCACCGAGCAAAGTTCTGTTACCAGCAATTTAGGTGCAATAGACCTGGTGGAGGAGTGCAATTGTCTTCCCTCATGTCTTCCTCTTGCCGCTGTAGATATATATCACTTTGCAGTGACTGAAGGTACTGAAATAACTGTAACGGTCACGGACCGAGCAGAAGAACATCAGGCCCGATACACCATCCATGCTAACGGCATTGAGGAACATCCATCATCCCTCCGGTTGCATGTGATCCACGTTTGCGCAAGCAAACGAACTGCTTTCATTCAACGGTGAAGCAAGGTTGAAGAAATCACTGCATCAATTTTTCGAGTGGCTGACCGAAAGGTTGATGCGGTGGTAATGACGGGGGGTTGAATGTATGTCAGGAAGTAAACCATTGTTAACTTCATGGGAACAGTACCGTAGTGAGATCCTTAACGAGCCTACTTTATCCGATACTGAGATGCAGGCATTAGCAAAGCAAGCCGGTTCTGGTGATGAAGAAGCAAAAGAGCTTTTCGTAAAACAGTGTCTACGGTTTGTAATCCATGATTCATATAAGTATACGCAGTTTATACGTAACTATGACGATCGCATGGATTTGATAAGTGCTGCAAATGAGAGGGTAGCGGAAGCATTAGATCAGGCATTGTCTAAGCGTGAACCTACTCCCTATATACGTGCAGCTATTAGATATGCATTGATAGAGCAGAGTGCCGCCTATCGAAAGTTAGTTACACAGGATATAAGCCTGGAACCGCTAGAGTTAAATGAACGCTTTGCAGCAGAGATGCAGAGGCCAGCACCAGTTGAAGAGGAACATCCTAAGATGCCCAGAGTGCGCGAGGCGCTTAACTCTCTCACGGATAAACAGCGTTATGTTGTACTTCGACACTTCGGGCTTGATGGAGATGCTCCAGAATCGCTGTATGCACTGAGTAAGCGTATGTCTTCCACAGGGAAAGACACACATATCGCCGACAGACGGTTAAAAAGTGCGATTAACCGCTTACAGCACTTGCTGGAAGAGGAGGAACATTCATCATCACCCAGCTCAAGTGCCAGGGATGCTCACGAAGCTCAGAGCGGGCTTGCTCAGACATCACAAGTTACTCAACAAGAACCCCAAGTAGCCTTTAAAGAAACACTGGAGCATTACAAGGATGAGATACCAGGATGGCTTGAGGCACAGAAGCGACTCGATACGACGGTACACGAGCCGCTTCACGATCATCATATTGGCTTTGATCGATAAAGAGGAAAAGCAATGGAGGAGCCAGGAACCAACAGAGGTACAGGATATATCGATCATAGAGGAGGTCTAGTCTATCAGCAGGAGCATGGATATAAGCTTATCACTCTGGCAGTGTGGCTACGTACCTCTGATGAACAGAGCTTTGTTATCAGTCGTGATGATAAATATGAATTCATGGAGGAAGTAGACCACATCAAGTCTGGTCCATCTTTCGTCTCGCCATATCCACAACTCGCAGCTATAGATGTATATCATTTTAGCGTAGCGGACGAAGCCGAAATAGAGTTAACAATCAAAGGCCCGTCTGGAGAACGTAAAGGGTATTATAGAGTTCATGCCAGCGGTGTTGAAGAGAATTCCCCCTCTTTCCAGCTCGATATCGTCCGGTCCAGTGATAGTCTAGGCGTTCATCACATACAGACCAGTCAAGAGCAAAATATACCTTCCCGGTTTGAGAAACTGCCAACATATCCGCAGGAGATAAATCATACCCTTCCTGGTACTCACGAAATTGGCTTAGATCGATAACTATAGGAGAAAATCATGAACGAAAAGGAACAGCTAGAATGGTGCGAGCGCAATCATGCTACCGTCTGGTTTACGAGGTCATATGCCCGTGTAAAGGTGAATGATTTCAATACGATCAAAGGTGAATCGTTACAAGAAGCGATTTCTCGTATAGAGAAATTTCGTCAGTA
>JAICIM010000680.1 GCA_025928885.1 Ktedonobacteraceae bacterium
GGGAGGAAGAAGCCTCGCGCCTGACTCGACCAGGGCATGAGCGCCATATTATGCTCTGTCAACCAGTTACGTGAACGCTTATCCGAGGCCGAGATACAGCCGGCCCAGACGGGATCGACCATTCGCGCAAGGCTGAAGTTATTGCTGATCGCCGAAAAGCCGCTCATCCCATGCTCTGCTGCCCAGGCGTTGGCTTCGGCAATGCGCTCGATGGACCAGTTGGAACCACCAAAAGCACGCATACGCCCCTCGTTCTTGAGTTTGTTCAACACTGTGATAAACTCGCCAACAGGGATCTCCGGGTTGTCGCGGTGCATCATATACATGTCAACATAGTCCGTTTGCAGGCGGTCCAGGCTGATTCTAAACTGCTTCTCCAACCATTCTGGCGTGCAGTATGGCGAATGCGCACCCTTGTCCAGAATAACCACCTGTTCGCGGACGCCGCGATTCTTGATCCACTGGCCCAGCAGCTTCTCACAGGCACCACCACCGTAGATATAGGCGGAATCGAAGCAGTTCCCACCGCGCTCGAAGAAATCATCTAACATGGCGGCGGTATGAGGCCACGTCACCTGATTATCGACGCCCATGATCAGCCGCGAGACCGGCTTGTCCACTCCAGGCAAGCGGCCATACTTCATAATGCTACCATCGCGCACGGCAAGCGGGCGCTTACTGATCGTCAGCGTCTTGCCCTCGGGCTTCTCGGCCTCATAGACCAGCCCGATCGCCTCACGCCAGCGGTCCAGCGTCTTGATATTGCCCAGCGCATCATCCCAGCTCATAGTGGGAGATTGGCGTGCATCGAGATACTCAGCAACGGTATCGGCCTCCAGCGCATACAAGCCCCGATCGCTCTCGATCACAATCTCCTGCTCCTCCTCACCATTTTTCTTCAGGAAGATGCTGGTCTTCTCGCCTGTTGGGGGAACCCAGGGGGTTGGCATAAAAATGGTGCCTTCGGAACCGATGATCCGCACCGTATTCTCACCGTTGGCCTGCACGCCGGTAAAGAGTTGAGCCAGGATGTCGCCGGGGAACTCCAGCGATGCAATGGCATATTCATCGACATGCGTGATCTCTCCAAGATGCGCCACACCTGTCACCTTTGTCGGCTCGGCAAAATCTTTGCCAGTCGCGGCCCCGGCGATCAAACGTGCCATAGAAGCACAATAGCAGCCAACATCGAGAATGCCGCCGCCACCCAGTTCGTTTTTGAGGAGCCGGCTCTCTGGATTAAAGCTCGTCTGGAATGAGAACGTGGCCTGAATGACGCGCACCTGACCGATAGCCCCGGAGCGTACCAGCTCAACCAGCTTCGCCGTCTGAGGATGGCACCGATACATAAACGCTTCCATCAGGAACACATTGTTGCGGTGAGCAGCTTCAATAATCGCCATCGCCTCGGCATGGTTGAGCGCGATCGGCTTTTCACACAGCACGTGCTTGCCCGCGTCCGCCGCCTTAATCGCCCACTCAGCATGCAGGGGATGAGGCACCGAAATATAGACGGCCTGCACATCTTTATCGGCCAGCAACTCCTCATAGCTGCTATAGCGACGTGACGCATTCCAGGTTTCACCGAACGCATCAGCTGTTTCCTGTGAACGGCTCCCAACGGCCAGCAGCGTGCCGGTCTGCGATTCGGCCAAACCTCGCGCAAAGACGCTGGCAATATGCCCCGTCCCAATAATGCCCCAGGTAAGGGTTTTACTCATCGAGTTCCTCCTGAACAGGGTGATACAGTTACGACTTAGTAACGTTGCTCCCGGCATAAAAAATAAGCAGAGCAGTTCGTTCAGCTCTGGTCTTCATGTTGTAGATATGCCAGGATGATAAAAAACGCAGCCTTCGCATTCCTTCCAAAGTGGCAGTATCCATCGCTGGACGCCCCGACATTGAAATCGACGAATAGATACAACGTTTTCTAAGGTTATACCACCCCATCAGAGGATTCGTCAATTTATCGATAAACTAATTTTTTGAGGCCATATTTTCGCCCCTTCTCTATATATTTACTTTTTATACTTCTTATTCTGGTTGGTATTTTGCAGCCTGCCTCCCCTCTTTTGGGCTGGCCCTTTACCAGTTGATGCATGTCGTCCTAGAATGACATCGGCCTCCTCCTCACGGTCATGAGTCACCAGCCACTCACGCGCCTGCGCATGCAAATCCTTGAGCGTAGCGCTGCCCGCGATCATCATCCACATGGCAAGCTCTGGATCTTCAGGCGTATCGGCGCTCCATTGATCCTCTGCTATAAGAAAATCCTGCACCTGCTTCACATCTCGTGTACGCAATACTGCGTCTAACCGTTGTCGAAAGGTCATTGGTTCGGTCATAGATTATTCCTCTTCTCTGCTTCATCATATGATAGCGGTCAAAAAAAGCTGGTTGGAAGCCCTCCTACCAGCCTGACTTCGCGCTAGAAGTTTAATTTAACATACTTCGCTCTTCAGGCAAATCCCTGGAGAGAATCTGGCGCATAAAAGGAACTTCGCGGCGCAAAAGCACAATCTCCTCATGGAGCCGCTCACGTGTGGATTCCAGCTCTAAAAGATGTTGTTTGATCGAATTATGAATATCCAGAAAGTAAGCCACGCTGTAAGAAAGGCTCTCCGGCTCTTCAGGCAGCGTCATTTGCAGGTCATTCTCGTTGGCTGCCTCCAACAGCATATCCAGATACTCGCCAAAGAGCGTACTCGCCTGCTCGTGAGCAGAGTACAGCGTAGCGAGAGGTTCAACAACATCCTCAAATGGTTCCACCCAACCAGAGAGATAGGGCTTCTCTCGATGTTGGCTGATGATACGAAAACGGCTGGTGCCAACAGCAATCAACGTATAACGCCCATCAGGAAGCTGATCCAGGTTGCGTATCTCGGCCATAGTGCCGACCAGATAAGGGATCTCCCGGAGATACTCGCTTCCTGGTCGAGCCAGCACAATCCCTATTGGCATCTCTTTATTGACGCAATCAACGATCATCTGACGATAACGCGTTTCAAATATATGTAACGGCAACGCCGTGCCAGGAAAGAGTACGACATCCAACGGGAATAACGGTAATTCAATCGCTGCTGACATCTGCGATCTCCTTGAGTACAAATCCACCGTTTCCAGCCCACAATATCTTCAAGATATGCTCGACCTGAACACTTGCAGGTTCAATAGCTGGAAGTAATAGCACAACACCTGTTTATCCAAACACAACAATCATCTGTACACCACTTTTCTCAACAGTAGGGTGAATTCTAGCAACATACTCATAGAGTAACGAAAATGCTGCATAATCACAAGGGGCAAAGAACTACTACCCGAAACGCCCACTCTTAGCTTTCTACCTGTGGCTGCTCTTCAACCATCGCTTGCTGTTTCTCCGCTTCTCTTTTATTTTGCAGGCGCGAACTCCAGATCAGCAAGGAGACCATGACGATCCCAACCAGCCCGAAGCCGAGAAATTTGTAGATGCGCTGCAACTGCAAAGCCAGCAAGCCAAAGGCAAACGTAACGCTGTAGAGGATGTAACAGATCTGGCGAGGACTCAAGCCGCCGAAGAGGAA
>JAICIM010000499.1 GCA_025928885.1 Ktedonobacteraceae bacterium
CTTGCTGCGAGGGGAAGCTGGCATCGGCAAAACCCGTCTGGCAGAAGAGATCAGCCTGGAAGCCTACACGCGTGGTTGGGCTGTCGCCTGGAGCCGCTCGTATGAACAGGAGGGAACCATCCCCTATCATCCCTGGACGGAACTGCTGCGCACCCTTCTCAAGGGAGCAAATACATTAGAGGAACTGGAACATATCACACTCCCCGACGGATCATCCCAACTCTCGCCCATCCAGAGCAAGCTAGAACGCCTCAGCACGCTGCTCCCCGAACTCGGCGCGGTGGCGGCACGCTCGGCAACGCGTCCTATCCCGGTTGCCCCCCATGAACAGGAGCGTCTGCATCTATGGGAGGCAGCATCGGGTTTACTGGGGACGCTCAGCAAAATACATCCGCTGCTGCTGGTGCTCGACGACCTACACTGGACCGATGAGAGCAGCCTCGAACTGCTGACTTATCTCACGCATCATCTTCAGGATCAGCGCATCATTTTAATCGGCACCTGTCGCGATGGCGAGCTTGCACCGCAACATAAGCTCCATACGCTGGTTGCCGATCTGCGACGAGAACAGGCGATTGTGACCATTCATGTCAACCCGCTCACACACTCACAAATCGACACGTTATTGGCGCATCTGCCCAAAGATGCCGTGCAGAACATCCAGACGCAGGCGGCAGGCAATCCTTTCTTTGCCGAAGAACTGGCGCGTTACGCTGGCTCATCCAGCGGCGAACCGGAAACGATCACGACGCTGGCCCAACACAAACAGGCGACGCTTCCGGCCAATCTCTCCACCTCATTTAGAGTCGGAGTTGGAGTTGGAGTCGCACGCCGAACCGGGCGCGAACGTCCACAGCGCTTGCTTCCAGAACCCATCGCCGCCGTGCTTGAACGTCGCCTGAGCCGTTTGAGCAGTGGGTGTCAGGTCTTACTCGGCAAGGCGGCAGTGCTAGGCGGCTCCTTTGAGTTGAGCCAGCTGCTGCCGATGGCAAACGAGCAGGATGAAGATACGATTCTGGATCTACTGGAAGAGGCGCTCCACGCCGGACTGTTAACCGAAGAGGGGACCGCTGCGCACATTACCTATCATTTCTGGCACCCGCTGATCATCAGTCATCTCTACGAACGCCTCTCCGCCGCGCGTCGCGCTCAGATGCATCGTCGCGCCGCCGAATCGATCAAGGCGTCTCATACCTCCTCACAGCCAGAAAAAGTTGCCGCGACCATCGTCTATCACCTGACGCGTGGCGGTGGCGATCCCGCCCAGATTGCCTATTACGCAGAACAGGCAGGCAATCAGGCCCATATTCTGGCCGCCTATACGGAGGCTCAACAATACTATCTACAAGCGCTGCAAGCCCTCGTCAACGACAAGCTCCCCATCGCTGAAGACGCCGATGTCCATAGCCAGATCCAGCATATTACAACGCAGGTCCTCAACCGCCGTCCACAGACCAATCCGTTGCACATCTGCACCTTGCTGGAACATGTGGCCGCGTGCAGCATGGTATCGGGCAATTATGAAGAGGCCCGCCATCTCTATGAGTGCATCCTGAACATACGTACCGCCGACGATTTCTTCCAGACCGCGTATCTTACACAAGATGAGGAGATCAACGTAGAAGCGCTGCAGAAGCGAGAGGCGCAAATTCAGGCGTTATTATGGAGGGAGACCGGCAACACCTGGACTGCGACGGGCGACTATACCCAGGCGTACGACTGTTACGCGCAGGGAAAAGCGGTGATCGCGCAGGCGGATATCAAAAACGGGGCAGCGTGGGCCTGCCTGCATATGCAATATGGCGAGATGCTCCGTTTACAGGGACGTTACCAGCAATCGCGCCACTATTTACAGGAGGCGCTAGCAACGCTTGAGCAAGTTGTGCGGCCAGCGGTTGCCAGCAACACTGGTCTGTATGCAACCAGACCAGCACAGATACATAACGCGCTCGAAACAGACAAAGCGCTGCAAACCCGCACGGAACGCGCATTGATCGGCGATCCCCTGGAGATCGGCTATGCCCACGAACGTCTTGGTATTGTCGCAGCCAGCGTGGGCCAGCTCAGTGAGGCGCTCCAGCATCTTCACATCACATTGAACATCTTCGAGCAAAGCGAACTGGTCTCGGAGATGGCGCGGGTCTGTGGGAATCTTGGCGTGGTGTATGCAACCAAAGGCGCCCAGACCCGCGCCTTTGAATACATGCAGCGCTCGCTCAATCTCGCGGAACGGACCGGCGACCTGCCCAACATGACCTTTATTACCGGCAATCTAGGAGATATGGCGCACCGGGCCGGGAAGCTGCTCGAATCCGAGCGCTGGTTTCAACGCAGCCTGTCGCTGGCCGAACAGATCAACGATCGTGAGCGCATTAGCTGGTTTAGCGCAGAGCTGGCGGCGGTGCAGCAAGATCTGGGCAATTTCAACGAAGCGGCCACCCATCTCCGACGCGCCTTGCTGATGGGACGCGCCATTCAAAGCTCGCGCTGCATCCACTATGCGCTGGCGGGCCTGGGCAACTGGCGTATCGGCAAGGCCATCCTCGATTACAAGCTGCATGGCAGCCTGCTCAACGACAACCGCAAAATTGATGCCGCCGGTCAACGTCTGTTTTATCGCGCACAATCCACCCTGCAACGCGCCATCGCATCGGGGGCGCTGGAGGCCGAGGCGATTATCGAGAGCTGGCATCTGCTGGCAACGATCCGCTTCCTTCAAAACGAGCGCGACACGGCCTATGAGATCGCATTAGAGGCGCTGAAAGAGGCGCAGGAGAACGAGATTGCGCGAATGATCGGGCGCACATATTGCCTGCTGGGGCGCATTCTCACGGCGAAGGAGCGCTATGCACAGGCGGAACAATGCTTTGAACATGCACTGCATATCGGGCATGAACATGAGCTGCTGCTCGACTATGCACGAGCACGCCATAGCTATGGTATCTGTCTACTGCAACGCTGGAAAAAGGTGACGCAAGAAACAGACACTGATCTGTATCAGCAAGGGATCGCCCAACTGCATGAAGCGCGGTCCGTCTTTGAGCAATGTCACGCCAGCATCGATCTCTCACAAAGCGAACAGGTCCTCTCCACCTACGAGCCACAAAACGCCAGAAGGTAGGAGCGAGGAAACCCGGCTCTGTCACTATATGTGGTATAACTAAGGGGAACAATATGACGCAGGAACCTGCTTTTTTGTCAGCATCCACTGCACGTTGACACCATCTCACAACATACCGAAAGGCTCTTCAGCATGACCAATGATCGCGTTGACCTGGCAGCATCGCAGCAGCGAGTCCAAACTCAACAGGAAATAGAGCAAGCTATTACAGAGATATTTGCCCCGGAAGATGACGGGCTGCGCAACGCACTGGCAACCGCCAAAGCAGCCGGATTACCACCAATCCAGATCTCGCCCGTGCAAGGCAAGTTCTTGCAGCTGCTGGCCCGAGCGGCAAACGCCAGAAAGATCCTGGAGATAGGATCACTGGCCGGATATAGCGGCATCTGGCTGGCGCGTGCGCTGCCACACGAAGGCCGCCTCATCTCGCTGGAAATCGATCCCAAACACGCCATGCTTATTCGCAACTCCTTCGCCAATGCAGGGGTTGGCGACCGCACAGAGGTTCGCGTCGGCAAGGCGCTCGATCTTCTCCCAAATCTCACCGCCGAGGCTCCCTTTGATCTCGTCTTCATCGATGCAGACAAATCTCCCTATCCTCAGTATCTCGATTGGGCGATACGGCTCTCGCGTCCTGGCAGCATCATCGTGGCCGACAACTGCATTCGCGGCGGCAAAGCATTGCGCGGCTCCGCTAACGAGCAGGAAGAAAGCACCGCTGGCCTGCTGGAGTATAACCGACGAGCGAGCAGTGATCCGCGCCTGACCTCTCTGGCGCTGGCAATTGATGAGGGCCACACCGACGGCTTCACCATTTCTGTCGTCTCGTCGTTGGATGCATAACCACTGGAGAAGAGAAGCAGCATGACGCTTATCAGCGATTTTCACAGCCACGTCTCTCGTAGCTCCGCCGAACAGATGGCGCAATCGGCACGAGAAAAGGGGCTACAGATTCTTGGCCTCTCTGAGCATGACTTTCAGATGACCGAGGCTCGTCCACTCTTACCACATATGCCACAAGAGGGCCAGATGCTCTCTTTCGCCGAATACGTCGAGGCGGTCCAGGCAGCTGGAAGCAAGGCCGATATCGATGTGCGGCTGGGGCTGGAGGTAGATTTTGTGCCAGGGAAAAACGAGCAGATTCAAGCTGCCATAGCGGACTATCCCTGGGATTTTCTCATCGGTTCCGTGCATGAGATCGATGGCAAGCTGTTTGAGCTGGGCAACGGACGCTCACGCGAGGAGGGCGAACTGCTTTGGCAGCGCTACTTTCGCCTGCTGCGTGAGGCAGTGAACAGCGGCTATTTTAGCCTCGTCAGCCATCCCGTACGCATGCGGGCCACCAACCCGTACGTTCCGGCAACCATCGATGACGAACTGGAACAACTAGCGGCAGAAGCCACGCGCCAGGATATCGCGCTGGAGATCAACGGCTCCGATATGCTGGGCTATGCTGATCTCGTGCGCCGCCTCGCTAAAGCCTGTGTCCTGCATCGCACCCCGGTGAGTATTGGCTCCGACGCCCACAGACCGTTCCAGGTCGCCAAAGCTCACCAGCAAAGCGAAGAACTGCTGCGAGAGGTTGGCATCAAAAAGGTGCGCATCTGGAAACAACGCGAACCAGAAGAGTACGCCATTTAAGGGCATTGCACTCTGCGCCATCCTACGAGAAATCCCAGGAATAACCGGAAATTACATGACAAGGGCTAGGAAAGCCCTGTTCGTTTGAAGGCAGGAATGAACTGGCCTTCCTTGTTTGGAGAGGGGGGGAGGCGTTTCTGTCAGCAGAGACCTGCCTGAGAGCATCTCAAGAAAAAGAGGTAGAATTGCATATATTGATAGATATCGATTGACAGGGAAGAATAGACATGTTAGTATGTAGGCATCAAAAAATGAAGGATGATGGGAAGAGGAGATGTCACTCGTCTACGAATATAAGCTGGACGGAAGCCCAGCCCAATATCAGGCCATCGAGGAAGCGATCAGAACCACGCAATTTGTGCGCAATAAATGCCTTCGCCTCTGGATGGAGACTCGTGGCACCACCAGGAACGATCTGCAATGCTACTGTGCCGAGCTTGCTGGGCAGTATCCTTTTGCCAAAGCATTGAACTCCCAGGCCCGGCAAGCTGCCGCTGATCGGGCCTGGGCGGCTATCTCTCGCTTCTATGACAACTGCCGCAACAAGAAGCCTGGAAAAAAAGGGTTCCCGCAATTTCAACACGATTGCAGATCA
>JAICIM010000236.1 GCA_025928885.1 Ktedonobacteraceae bacterium
AACGTTTCGCCGGTCTCCGCGTCCTTCTTCGGTCCAAAGCGCCAAGGCATCCACCCTGTCCTCTGTGTAGCTTGTTCGTTGTTCTTGTGTTCTTTTCCTCTGTTGATGGAATGGTTCTCGGTTTCTTCTCTTGCTGAAGTCCTCAGCAAAATTGAAGGAATTATGTTTAGTTGTAAATGTGCTTTTTTGTTTCCGCCCCGGTGTTTCCGGTGCCTGCATAATATGCCATAGATCTTGCGGCTTGTCAACACCTTTTTCGGCCTATTTTTGTAGTTGGGCGAAATTAGCCTCATGGTACTAAGGATATACCACGAGATTGACTCACAAATTTATAATAGGTACTTTTAGATTGTTCACGTCGAGTCGTTCAGGGTAGTATTTAGCGGAGGGAGTTTTCTCAATAAGTTATGAAATATTTTTTCTGGATCGCATTTGCCGTCTTTCTAGCGGCCTCTATTCCTCATGTCGCCTACTTCTTCGCTTCATTTGAACCAACGAATGGACCGGAGGGGATCTGGTGGTGGGTAGTAAGTTATGCAATAGCAATAAGTATTGATGTTACTGTTTATCTTCTCTCATGGACCGCCTTTCAACGATACAGAAAATACCGTACGGCCAGAGCAGTATGGCAACACTGGCTACTGATCGTCATGTGTACCATCTTCTCCTGGGCCGTGAACTGGGCATATGCAAAGCAGTTCCACAATGGCGTTATGCTCAGCTCCGCCGAGTCTGCCGCCCCCTGGCTCACCAACGTCTTTCCGTTTATGGCAAGCGCATTCCCCCTGCTTGGCATCGTCTACACGATGATGGCAGAAACGATTACAGAAACGGCAGCGGAAGAAAAAAAAGGGCAGTCGGTACAGATCAGCACCTTGAGCGAGCTGGCAAAGCAGACACAACTGCCAGTTTCCACTCTGCGTCGTGCGCTGGCAAGTGGCACGCACCTCTCCTCAGCTGAGGTCACAACAGCGGTAACAACGCAGCACCCTACGAGTGAGCTAACGCCGGAAGCTATTGATCAAAAGAGTAAAGACAATCGGCCAATCACAGGGCATTTCGTGACATTGGAGACTGCGGGCCACGACTCGTCAACCGACACGGACAAAAATAGTGTCACAACAACAGGCTCCACCCCAGCCATCATCGGCGACAAAAACGGCAATCCCGACAAGTTGCAAATGACGATTGAAGCGCTGAAGGCCAATCCCAATATGACCGACGAGGCGCTGGCGGATCTGCTAGCGCTCAAACGGCCAGCGAGTGCGCGTTTCTGGCGTTTGAAAGCGATAGAGATTTTGAGCGCATCGGACCAGACAATACTGGACAAGACAAGCACAACATCAACATTAAAAGAGAACTCGTGGCGCTCAAATGGGGAACTTGCAAACGGAGCCGGGCCAAAACGGTAAACTTGACGTTTATAGCGTGGTAATGATAAAATTGTCCGAGTGTACTGTGAGATAAACAAAACCTGTATCTCATGGAATTGTTTGGTGATAGAGAGCACGCTCAAAAGAACATAGCGTGTAAGACGGAAGCGAGGCATCATCAGTTTCGCCTGGCTTGCGTTTCAAGCATGATGTGGTGTTGCGGAAAACTCTACCAGATAATCAAGAGCCGTTTTATTGGAAGCATGGAACATAGAGATCTGTTTGTCTAGTATCCGTTAAAAAAGCATGAAGCTACCACGCAGCGAAGGTTGTGTGGCAAAATCATGAAGTAGTTTACTCGAAATTCGAGATAATCTCCAAATATTTAGGGAGGGTTCAATGCCGACCACATTTAGTTATGCGAGCATTCTGCACGCAGTCGGTCAGGTTCTTGATCAGATCGGTGTGAAGAGCATCGCAATTCATGAAGAAGAGGACGGTCTTTTCGTAGAGGGGTTCAATAGTGAAGGTCAGCTGCAAGTGCAGATGCGCTATGACGTTGCGAGCCTTTACGAACTGGTAAGAAGACAAGAGGAGCAGAGCGAAGAGCAGAGCGCCACACCTACTACGGGAGTGCTCCGTCGCTTCCTGGCAGATCATCGACGTGAACTGGTGGGAATGACGCTCTAAGATGATTTGTGCCAGACAGAATTAGAGAACCGGGGGTTCACCTCCGGTTCCTCGCTTCAGGCAGGAAGGAGATGGGTATCGGTGTAGATGTGCTACTTCTGGTTGGTCTGGTCGTCGCATAACCAACGTTTTCCATAGGAACGCATACTCTCAATGACCCCCACCAGATCGCGCCCCTTCTCGGTAAGAGAGTATTCAACGCGAGGTGGAACCTCTGCAAACGTCCGGCGCAGAAGTACCCCTTCCTCTTCCAGAGAGCGCAAGCGTTCGGAGAGAGTTTTCGGGCTGATGCCGCACAGGGACCGCTCAAGTTGATTGAAGCGCTTGACGCCGGAGGTCAGGTCACGAATAATGAGTAGCGTCCATTTGCCACTGATGATATCAGCGGTGCGAGCGACGGGACAAATCGCATCATCGAGGTGAGTTTTTGTTAGCTCCATTACTTTTATACTCTTTTGTAATCTGAAATGGTTAAGGTATCCATTCCCAAATACAGAATATACCATAGTAGCTACGTAAAGTAAAGCGCAGACCTCTCGACTTTACCAATAAAGTATGATATGCTTCATAGCATGAGGATGTACTGCAAGGTTGTCCGAGTACCTGAACAATCATGAATCTTGGCCTGCGCGGTTTCTCCCCAATGAGAGAGGAGAAAGGTTGTGCCCGAAGATATTGCTTTATTCATCGATTTTGAGAACATTCGTTACAGTATGCTGAATATTCAACGGCGGGAGCCTGATCCACAGGAGTTAATAGCTGTGGCCCGTCGCTATGGAACAGTTATGGTCGCCCGCGCCTATGCGGATTGGTCTCGTCAACCGGAACCATTTAAGGGAAGCCTGACGGCAGCCATGATTGACCGCGTTGATTGTCCTGCCAAGCAGCGAGATCGTATTCGTATGGGTACTATCCACTATTCTGGTAGTAATATGCCCACAGGTTCGCTAGGATCGCCCAACCATGTTGCAGAACAAGGTGGTAGCGGCTCTACAGGTTCGTTCCCCAAGCCCTGGCCCGGAGTGACTGGCAATACAGGTTCTTTACCTGCTATTACACCACAAACGGCACAGAATGGCTGGTCTTCCGATCCTGATGCTGAAATGCCGGAAGGTGAACTTGATGACAACCTCTTGACGGAAGATGAACCAACCACCGAAGAGAATTATCAAGTTTCCGAATATCAGCAGCGCGAGTCCTATCGTCACTCTCTACCCTATCAGAGCGCCTATGGTCAAAACCCCAGCGGCCCTCTTGGGCAGAGCAATACTGGTCCTTTAGGATATTCCACTACCTCTACTCAGCATACAGGTAATACAGGCCATATGCCCGCTGTCAACCCTGGCGGGAGCAGTACGATTGTACAAAGTACTGTTGTGCAAAGTACTGTTGACTTAAATATGTTGATGGATATCATCGAAACGGTGTTCGATCGCCCCACCATCTCTACCTTCGTTTTGATGACTGGCGATAAAGATTTTACTCGAATCAGCGCTCGTTTAAAGCTACGTTTGAACAAAACTGTTATAGTTGTAGGTATCCCAGGAACCGTCAGCCGAGATCTTATAAGCAGTGCAAATCAATTTGTCCCATTGGTCCCCGGTGGCACCACTCCCAGTGGCATCACAGGGAATACCGGTTCTCTTCCCGTGCCGAACGTGACACAGATGTCTCCCAGTGGCAACACTGGCGCAATGCCTGCCATTTCGTATGGAGCCAATGGCCCCTCCCAGTATCAACAAAACCCTTATGGGACTCCGCCTATGGATGTCCTCGATCCTCAATTCTTACAGTTCCTTGATTATATTGATCGTAACTGGTCATGGCGCACTATCATTGGTGTTTCTAATTTTATCGGCGATCCCATGAATCCCAAAAACCGTTTCCGAGGTCGTTTGACCCGCGAATCAGCACGAGAGCTTCTTAATCTATGTATCCAGCAGGGTATTTTGCTCGTGCAGACGGATTCTACCGGCGCCGAAGATTTACGACTGAATCGTATACATCCCGGTGTAGATGAGGTATTGAAACAGTTCGTGCGCTAAGCAATCTTGTTGTTAAAGAGCAACAGGCCATTGTCAGACGGAAACGCGTTTTCCGCCTCTCACTAGCCCGTTGCTCTTCTTTATTTTCGCAGAAGAGGTTTGTATGGATGAGAATCGCGTAGCATTTCTCCGCCGCATGATTACCAGTCCCAGCCCTTCAGGCTTCGAGCAGCCGGTGCAACAGGTTATTCGTGAAGAGATCCAGCAGTATACCGATGAGGTTCGCACCGATGTTCACGGCAATGTGATCGCGACCCTGCATCAAGGCGGCAACCCACGCGTGATGCTAACGGCCCACTGCGATGAGCTTGGCTTTATGATACGCCATATCGACGAGTCAGGTTTCCTCTACTTCGCGACCATTGGCGGCTTCGATGCGGCAACACTTCCGGGCAATCGCGTGACGTTGCTGACTCCCAACGGTCCAGTACCGGGCGTCGTTGGTCGCAAACCGATTCACAGTTTGCGCGGCGAAGAGCGGGAACGCCTGCCACGCATCGCCGATCTCTGGATCGATATCGGCGCTTCCAGTCGCGAAGAGGCGCTTGATCTTGTTCCACTCGGCACCGTGGCAACTCGTGCAGCTGAACTGGAGGTGCTGCGAGGCGATATCGTGGTGTCACGCGCCCTCGATGATAAATCTGGCGTCTTCGCCGTCACTGAGGCGATGCGCCGCATCCACGCCCGAGCCTCCGAACTTGCAGCCGAGGTTGCCTTTGTCTCGGCAGTGCAGGAAGAGGTGGGATCGCGCGGCGCTCGCACCAGCGCTTATAGCGTTGATCCGCTGATCGCTCTCGCCGTCGATGTCACACCCACCTCCGACCATCCTGGCACCTCCAGGCAAGAAATTGGTGATATTAAGGTGAACGGTGGCCCCGTCATCACGGTTGGCGGCCATGTCAACCCGCGCGTCCATCAGCTACTGGTTAAGACGGCTCAGGAGGCTGGCATTGCCTGGCAGGTCGATGCTCAGCCATCCTCTACCTATACCGATGCCGACAATATTCAGATCGCACGTGGCGGCGTCGCAACCGGGCTGGTGAGCATTCCTTGCCGCTATCTGCATACCGGCTCCGAAATTGTCTCGCTCAAAGATGTCGATGAGGTGGCAGAGCTGCTTGCCCGCTTCGTGCTGGCACTCAATGCAGAAAGCAACATGATCCCCTAAAATGCACACAAAAAGAGCAACAGGTCCTTCACTCTAGAGAAGAAGGGCTTATTGCTCTTTCTCGCCCACCCGATTTAACACCTTATAGATGACAAACTCCACGAAGACCGTCGCTACTATCTCTATCAAGACGTTCAAGGACTTCTCCTTCCAGAAAACCATACATCCTTTTCTCTCAGTATCCCCGCTGCTTTTGCCCGGGATAGTGAGCCTGGGGTTGCTCATAATCATCATAACGCACGATCTTCTCATCCAGCGCTTCTCCCTCATAACGCGCCGGGGATGGTTGCTTCAACCGGGCTGGAGGTTGCTCTCTCTCAAGAGGTCGATAGCCGCTTCTCACCCCAACTGTTCCTTCAGGTTTTTGCCAGGAAGCTGTGGTCATAAAGATCCAGACAACAATCGCTATACATATTGCGACCAGCAAACCGCTGGTGGTGGGAGCCGCCAGGAAGAACACAACAGGAATCAGCCAGAGCAATGCATAGATGCGGAACATAATCCTCGGCACAGGTCTCTGTCTGTATCGCCCACTGCGCCGATTCTGATAATACATAGCTACTCCTCTTCTAGAGGCGGTGGATCTCCATTCATATCCACCGATATCTATATATCTATATCGACGCATATCAACATATCTTATTAAATATTTTTGTGTTTCTGACGAAAGCTACTCTCAGGCCAGGGAAGGGTGGAAGCATAGAGTGAGGGGTGGCACTCACAAACAATGTACGCCAAAGCATCGATCTCGCGACTACTTTGCGTACATTGCTTATATATCCATGACGGCAAGCTGGCTGCACAAATCATAGAGGCCCATTATTGCATCGGCGGCATCTGCTCAGGATACTGCGCCTGGGGTTGTTCGTATTCCTGGTACTGCTCTTGCTGCGAGCTGGAATAGGTTCGCTCACCTTCCTGATACGTCTCGCGTGGCTGCTCCGCCGAGCGATACCCTTGCTGATAAGGCGTATAGGTCTGTTGTGGCCGATAATACTGATCGCTATATGTGTTCTGGTTATAATAGGGAGGCTGATTATTTTGATATGGCTGCTGAGACATAGACCGGCGCTCCCTGATAATTGAGGTCAGGGCCAGCACGATAATGATCGGCACTATCCAGGTTAAAATACCGAATGGCCCATGACCACCACTGGCAAAAAACGCAATGAAAATGAACGGAAGAAAGAATCTACCCCGCCAGCGCCCGGGTCGATGATATCTATACATACTTAATTTGCTCCTTACTGGCTGCAAGAAAAAAACGCGCCTCCCCCTCCCATTCTCACGTCCCACTTATTACAAATACGCTCTACTACAGACAATGTTACATCCATGTTCGCGCTATAACTATTTGCTATTTATAATATAGCAGACAGCAATGTCGTTTGTCAAGGGGAAGGTAAACCATGCAGTTTTTCGGCATCTTCTGTATCAGCGCATATTTTTGCAGAGGCTTAACTTCCACTTAACAATCCAATAACAATTGAGCGCTACTATAGATGAGACGTAGTGTTTTTAACCAACAGACCTATCCTTGCAGCAAGGAGAGGAACATTTCATGATAGTAGAAGACAATATAGAAGTAAATTCGCATGAACGTGTAAAAGCAGTTTTGGAAGAATTGGATAACAGCCCGATTTCAGGTTTCCACTGGAAGGCTATGATTACTTCCGGTATGGGCTTCTTCACTGATGCCTACGACCTTTTCATTATCGGTGTGGCACTGGCAATTCTCACCCCGCTCTGGAACCTCTCAAACGTTGAAGTGGGTCTGGTTGGTAGCACCTCTCTCCTTGCGGCGGCGTTTGGCTCCTATCTTTTCGGATGGCTCGCTGACCGCATCGGCAGGCATACCATCTACGGGATGACGCTGGTTGTACTGGCTATCGGCGCTATTCTCTCCGCCTTCTCGCCAAATATTATCTGTTTGCTCATATTCCGCTTTATCCTGGGCCTCGGCATCGGCGGCGACTACCCATTAAGTGCAACGCTGATGAGCGAATACGCCAATCGTCGGGATCGCGGCAAGCTGATCACGATGGTTTTCTCAATGCAGGGTCTCGGACTGATCGTTGGTCCTCTGGTTGCGCTGGGACTATTGCTATCTGGCCTGAACCACGATCTGGTCTGGCGCTTGATGCTTGCCTTCGGTGCCGTTCCCGCACTGGCAACATTCTATCTGCGCCGTCAGATCGCTGAAACTCCACGTTTCGCACTGGCAATGCACGGAGATGTTGAAGCGGCCACCAACACCGTGGCGATGGTCACGAACAATGGCAAAGCGAAGAAAGTCGTCAGCACGAAAAAAGCTGAACAGTCAAAACGGCCAAAGAAATCCTGGGCCTACCTGCTGCTCACCCCACGCTATCTGCGCTTGCTCATTGGTACTGCTGGCACCTGGTTCCTGCTCGATATCGCCTACTACGGCACAACCATCTCCAGTCCGCTCGTCCTGAAGTCGCTCAACCCGCACTCCGAGCTGGTCCCAAACATGCTCTTTACGCTGCTCATTTTCGTGGTGGCGGCGCTACCTGGCTATATCCTCTCCGCGCTGACGATCGATCGTCTCGGTCGCAAATGGATACAGTGTGTTGGCTTCGGTATGATGGCACTGGCGTACAGTCTGCTTGCGCTCTTCCCCGGCCTGACCACAATGGTTGCTCCATTCCTGCTGCTCTACGGTATGAGCTACTTCTTCACCGAATTCGGGCCAAACGTAACTACATTTGTTTATCCCGCCGAAGTCTTCCCAATCATGGTTCGCAGCACCGCACACGGTATAGCTGCCGGACTGGGCAAGGTTGGCGCATTCCTGGGCGCACTCCTCTTCCCCTATCTGCTCTCAACCTTCCATCTGCCCGGGGCAATGGGAGTTGCAGCGGTTGTTTCTGGCGCAGGATTGATACTGACGCTGATAACGCTGCCAGAGACGAGCCAGCGCTCTCTGGAAGAGATTTCCGACGAGCATACGGTCCTGGCTCAGCACAAAGCCTCAGCATAATAGATAGATACAAGAAACGACCCGGTTTGAGTTATATCGTCAAACCGGGTCGTTTCTTTTGCTTGCCCATTTATAACATTCGGCGGCCAGCGCCAAAAATACAATCGCTCTTGCAAAATATGCTCACTTATCATCTTTTCGTCACTCAGGAATGGACATTTTCCGACCGATAGTGTTCAATAAAAATAGCGTTTCATCAAGATCTGATGCATTTCCCTCAGTATCACGTAGATGTAAGTAAGGAGTAGTTCTTCATGGTAGACATCGGGCAAACGGACCTGCCACACGTTTCAGCCTCGTCATCTTTTCTCACCCGCCAACCGCGCTCCTGGAACCGCCATTTTACCTACCAGGGCCGGCAGCTATTTTACAATCGCATCGCCTTTAATAATTGTGCGGAACGCGCCGTCGAGGTGCCGCTGGCATTTGATTTTCTCGCTCAGCAGGTTGGCAAAGAGCCGATATTGGAAGCTGGCAACGTCCTCCAGCACTATGAAAATGCGCTGAGCGATTCGCTTGGTCTGCGCCACCGCCATATCGTTGATAAGTTTGAGGTCGGCGCTGACATCGAAAATATTGATATCTTCGATATTCAGCCAGCCAGAAAATATCACACGATCGTCTGTATCTCGACGGTCGAACATGTGGGCCAGAATTGTGATCCGCGTGGAGCCTTTGGGGAGCAGCAAAGAAGCTCTGATCTGGAAGCGCCCCTCAAAGCCATCGCCAAGCTCTATGATCTGCTTGAAGAGGGAGGACGCGCCCTGATTACGCTGCCCTTTGGCAGGCTGATCGATGGCGGCTGGTATGTGCAGGCCAGCGCTGCGTATCTGGACCTGCTGGTGACAAAATACGGGCTACCTGCCGATGCAGTTGCAACGACGCTGCTCCAGTGTATTGCTCGTGAACGCAAGTGGGTGAATCCACGCCAGATCTGGAGCGAAACAACACCCGAACTGCTGGCGAATGTGCGCTACGATGACCTGCGTAGTGGGGCGCGGGCCATTGCGGTACTGGAACTGACCAGAACCTCGCGGCCCTTCTCCCTTGACCTGACCCTCCCGCCAACTCCGCTTGACTATACCCGTTCGGCCCTGACACAGAACATGTTTTTCATGCTTGGTCAAATGCAACGACTGGTGCGCCGCTGAAATAAAAGGTATTTCGTAGCCGCGCGACCTTATCGCGCCCATACGGATTTACCAGTGTTTCGTAGCCGCGGGGGGGGGGGGGGGCGGGGGGGGGATAGGGGGTGAATTAGCGAGGGGGCAGAGCCAAAGAGAGAAAAAAGTAGCGGGG
>JAICIM010000178.1 GCA_025928885.1 Ktedonobacteraceae bacterium
CGCACGAGGAGCAGAGTGGAGCGAATGACCACGCTGATGTTATCGCAGGCACCAAGCAGGAAGAGCATCGGCAGCGAGAGCCAGAACCAGTGTGAGAGGCCAAAAACGATCGTCGCCAGGCCAAAGCCGGCCACCGCCAGCAGCAGAGCGCGGCCAGCATGCTGAAACGGGGGTCGGTGTGCGAGGAGCAGTGCCATACAGACCGCGCCCAGCGAATCGGCAGCTTGCAGCCATCCCAGCCCGATCGGGCCGACGTGCAGGATATCGCGTGCGAAAATAGGCAGGAGCGCCGTTGCGCCACCAAGCAGCACCGCAAACAGATCGAGCGTAATCGCCGCCAGCATGACCTGCGTTCTGCCCAGAAAACGAATCCCCTCCACGAGCGAACCGAGCGTTTTCTGATTGGCGACACGCCGCTGGGGACTGTGGTTGACTCGCATTTGTATCAGGAGCAGGACAAAGACGATGGAGGTGAGGCCGCTGAGCGTATAGACAAATGTTGCGCCGTGCAGGAGGCCGATCAGGAAGCCGCCTGATGCCGGGCCAATCACCGATGAGAGTTGCGAGACGCTGCTTCTCCACGTCGTGGCGTTCTCATAGGCGTATTCTGGTACCGCCTGAGCGACGAGGGCAGAGCTGGCGGGACCGCTAAACGATTGCGCACCTCCCATCACAGCCAGAGAGGTATAGATCAGGAAGAGCGAGCCGTGTAGGTAAGAGAGCATGGTCAGTGCCAGCGAAGCCAGGACCAGCACCACCTGAGAGGCGATGATGACCTGCTTGCGATTGTAACGATCAGCGATGTAGCCAGCGGGCAAGAAGAGAGCGATTAAGGGGATCACTTGAGCCAGGCCAACACCGCCCAGCGCCAGGGCTGAGCTGGTGCGCTCGTACAATTCCCAGCCAATCGCGACCGTTAGCATCTGTCGGCCAAACATGGAGAGGAAGGCGCCGACGACCAGCAGGCGAAAATCGCGAAATTGCAACGCACGATAAGAGCCGTGATCGTTGATTTCAGGGGACGAAGCTACAAGAGAGGTGCCAGCTAGTTCGTTGATCTCATCTTTGCGTTGTTTCACTTTGGTTCTTTCTGTTGCGCTGTGCTGCTCGTCTCGTCGGAGCAAGCGAGATCGTAGAGTTCTATGCTACCATCTGAAACTTCTCTGCAGCAATAGCCCGGAGATACTGGCAGCAGGGAGAGACTGCTTTGACAAGACCGTGGCCGTGTCAGATAATGGAAACACAGAAGAAGACCAATGAAGATTGAAATGGGTGTACATACCGCAGAGGCGCAGATAGAGAATAGATGCTATAGTGCAGCCTTGAGCCAGGAAGAGAGAGGGCGTATGTCAGAGAAACCTCACGTATCCGAGCAAGCGCAAGCAGCAGCAGAGCCTCAGCCGTCGTCGCGTATACAGCGAACAAGATCGCTCTGGGATTGGCTTCAGTTGTTGTTGGTGCCAGTGATTCTCATTGCTGGCCTGCTCTGGTTGAATTTGCAGCAAGATCAGACAGGCGTCGCTTTGGGCAAGCAGCAGCGCGAGAATGAGCTGAAAATTGCGCAGGAACAGCAACAAATGATGCTGGTGACAAACTATATAGATCGGATTGGGGATATGCTGCTGCATGAGAAGCTGTTGCACTCGGCGACGATCGATGATGTGAGGGTGGTGGCGCAGGCTGAAACGATGACGTTGTTACCGCAGTTGGATGGCAAGCGCAAAGGGATGGTGGTCCTCTTTTTGATGCAAACAAAGTTGATCAACAACGATTTCCGCGTGATCAGCTTGCGCGAGGCAGATCTGCGCGGCGCTCAGCTGCATGGAGCCGATATTCGCGACACCTATCTGCTTGGGGCCGATTTGCAGGGGGCCGATCTCAGTGGGAGCAACCTCAGCTATGCATCGCTCGTGTTTACGCGTCTGGCGGGAGCCAATTTGCAAGGAGCCAATCTGCAAGGGTCCGAGCTAACGAACGGAGATCTTACAGGAGCCAATCTCAACAGCGCGAATTTAAAGGATGCGCAGGGTGTCAAAGATGACCAGCTGGCGCAAGCGAAGTCGCTGACCGGGGCCATTTTGCCTGATGGTTCCACTCACCAATAGATACGACCACCGTTAATCGGGCCATTGAATATCGTTGTGCTTTTTCATGGTGGAGTGCTGTTTCAAGAATTGCTCGACGGCGGCCACTGCGTCCTGGGCGTCAGGCAAGGTGGTTGGTTGTTGGCGTTGCCAGAGGCGGTCCCACCAGCGCAAGCGATCAGCTTTGCCAGATCTGATATACCCTTTTGCACGGGGGGAGGACGATGAGGGAAAGATCGCGCGATAACAGCGCAGGCAGAGCACACGGGAGCGAGGGCCGGTGTTGATCCCAATGGTGCCGGTGGGCGCGTTATGCGTCACATCAACGAGATGGGTGCGACAGATCCCGGCCCCGCATTGTTTGCAGATGGCGTGAGCTGGTTGATCGTCGTATCCGGTCTCGACAAGGCAAGCGTAGCAGTTCATCCAGGTAAACTCCTCAATACTTTGAAGTGTATTGTATGGTTTTTAAGACAACAAAAAAGCAGCTATTGTGCTGGCAAAACGCCTTGCCGTTCTTGACAATAGTTGCTATCAATCAGGATGCGGTCACAGAAGCCCCGTTGCTTTGCTATTCTTTAGTTTACGCATGAAAAATTGAAAAGTCAAGGAACAGTACTTATTAGGGTGTCCGTCGTGTTTTTGTACCAGCGGGAAGCCCTTCTCGCGATAGTGCTGGATAGGATATAATGCTTGTGCTATGTTTTTGCCAGAAAAAAGTAAGTACAGGATAGGCAAATACCAATGATACAGACCGGCTTGCGAGGCGCTTATTTACCACTGCCGCCGACTCCCCTGATTGGGCGCGAACAGGAGGTAGAGGCGGCGCGTAGATTACTGGTACGGCCAGAGGTGCGGCTTGTGACCATGACCGGCACAGGTGGTGTGGGCAAGACCCATCTGGCCTTGCATGTCGCCTCTACATTGCGCTCCGAATTCCCCGATGGCATCTTTTTTATCTCGCTGGCTATTCTGCGCGATGGTGAGCAGATGCTGCCAACCATCGCTCGTGCGCTCGGCTTGCAGGGATCTGGCGATGGGCGTTGGCTGCGGAATGATCCCCATCTGCTCCATGAGCGGCGTATGTTGCTACTGCTCGATAATGCGGAGCAGGTGGTTGCTGCTGCACCATTGCTGCTGAAACTACTTGCCCACTGTCCGCAGATGAAGCTGTTGGTGACGAGCCGCGCCGTTCTGCGGGTGCGCGGCGAATATGAACTGCTGGTGTCGCCCCTGTCCTTGCCCGCTCCCACAACTGATCCGCGTGAGCTGTTGCATTACGGAGCCGTTGCTCTATTTGTTGAGCGGGCGCGACAGGTCTATCCGGCGTTGCAGGTGACGGCGGAGACTGGACCGTTGATTGCTGAGATCTGCCGTTATCTCGATGGGCTGCCTCTGGCTCTGGAACTGGCTGCGGCCCGCCTCAAACTGTTTTCTTTGCAGGCGTTGCGGGAACGTTTGCGCCCTCGCGACCAGCGTTTGCAGCTCTTAACCGATGGCGCACGCGATCTGCCAGAGCGCCAGCAGACACTCTTGAATACGCTGACCTGGAGCTATAACCTGCTCTCTCTTGAGGAACAGCGCCTCTTTCGTCTGATCTCCCTCTGCTTTGGCGATTGTACGGTAGAAGCTGTGGAGGCGATGTACGCAGCGCTGGGAGGCACGCAGACCACCGTTTTGAGCTGCCTGACCGCCCTCATGGATAATCATTTGCTGCAATTACTCGAACAGGAGGGGATGGAGCCACGCCTGAGCATGCTGGAAACGATGCGTGCTTATGGTAATAGTTGCTTGAGCGAGGCCGAGTATGAGCAGTTTCATGACGTGCATGCCGCCTATTATTTGCAGCTGGCGGAACAGGCCGCATCTCATCTTGCGGCAGAGGAGCAGCCGCGCTGGCTGGATCGTTTGCAAGTGGAGCATTGTAACCTGATCTCGGCGTTAATCTGGCTACTTGAGCGCAAACCGCAGCCCGAGATGGCTCTGCGCCTGGCAACGGCGTTGAAGCAGCTTTGGATTATGCGTGGTTATATGGATGAGGGGACCTACTGGCTGGAGCAGGCTATTAAGGCGGTCGAGCGTCTAACAGGAGTGACTGCCGCGATCAAAGTGAAGGCTGCGCGGGCGCTTGCTGAGGTCCAGGACGTGCAGCGCGTGGCCGCCAGACAGGATAGCGCACCAGGATTGACGGCGCGAGAGCAGGAGGTGTTGCGTCTGGTTGCTCGTGGCATGACCGACGCACAGGTGGCTGAGGTGCTGGTGATCAGTCCGCGCACGGTCAATGCTCATCTGCGCACGATTTATAGCAAGCTCGATATCACCTCGCGCTATGCCGCCACCCACTACGCCCTCACGCATGACCTGCTCTGAGATGCTCGTTGCCTATGCTCTCCGCTGGACAAAATATACGTTAACTTGCCGATGTCTCCATGCTGTCCCGGACGGTAGAATAGTGGCAAGCGATTTTGCTCATTATTGACTATACTATCGAATGAGGGAAAAATATTATGGCAGAAGAAAAGCATACACCACGTTCTTTGCGGGAGCGCATCGGGTTGACGGTGAGAGCCAATAGTCCAGCGGATCTTGTGACTGCGCTGGTCCAGGTTGAGGAGGCCGGGGTCGAGCAGACCTGGGTACCCTTTGGACCACTCCAGAGTCCTGATCTTCTCACCACGCTGGCAGGTGCAGCGGCGCGTACGAGCCATCTGAAGTTTGGAACCTATATTATTCAGGTGCCGACGCGTCATCCCGTGCTGCTGGCTCAACAGGTCTTGAGCATCAACTCGCTGGCTCCGAACAGGTTCCGCTTGGGATTGGGTGTGGGATCACCCAGAGTAGCTCAGAGCATATATGGTGTAGAGGTTGAGCGGCCCCTCGCCTACTTGCGCGAATATATCCAGGTGTTGCGCCCCTTGTTGGAGCAGGGCGAGGTGCATCATCAGGGGCAATTTTTTACAGTGGATGCCTCGCTGCCCGGCCCGGTAGCGGTTCCTATCTATATGGCAACCCTGGGACCGGGCGCTTTTCGTCTCGCTGGTGAGGTCGCTGATGGGGTGTTGCCCGCCGCGTGTCCGCTTCCGTATCTGCTCGATACAGCGATTCCAGCGCTCAAAGCTGCTGCCACAACTGTCGGGCGTTCTCAGCCAACAGTCGTGGCCAATGTGCTGGTTGCCCTGACCGAGGATCGTCACGTGGCGCTTGATGCCGGACGTAAGGCGCTGGCGTTCCAGACCTCATTGCCAAACTATCGCAACATGTTTGCAGCCGCCGGGTTCTCCACGCAGGAGATGGATGCAATCTCTGATTCATTGATCGAAAGCATGCTCATCTTCGGTGATGAGAGCAAGCTCAAGGATCGCTTTCAGCAATTGCTGGCATCAGGAATTGATGAGCTAAACATCAGCTCGATTGCTGTTGCCGATGCTGCTCAGGAGGCCAGTCAGCTGGTCCGCTTGATAGGGAGTTTATAGACAACGTTGAACTAGGGAGCAGAAACGGCACACGTCCTTTCTGCTCTTCTCTTTGTTTTGGAACATAATCAATCAGAAAAGGCTTGACATTTTGCTATCTGTTGGCTATACTCGCTTTATAAATGACTGATTGAGTCAATCAAAAAGGAGTGGAGATGCCTCGAACGGAAGAAGCGAACCAGCGCATTCGCGAAGAGCAGCGAGCAAAGATTCTGGATGCTGCATGGCGGGCCTTTGCCAGGAAGGGGACGGCAACGACAATGGCCGAAATTGCTACTGAGGCCAATGTCAGTTATGGACTGGTGTATCGCTATTTTTCTAGCAAGGAGGCAATTTTTAAGGCGTTGGTCGAGCAGATGATACAATCCGGTGCGCTGAGAGTGCAGAACCTGCTTGAACAGCCTGGGACGCCAGGAGAGCGCCTGACCTTTCTGATTACAAAGATCCTGGAAGCGCGTCGGGAGCGCTCCGATATCTTCTTATTGTTTCAACACGTCATGGGCGATGAAATGATGTCGGATGACTTGCGCCAACGTTTGCAGGAGCGCGGCCAGGCATATTACGATGGGATGAAACAACTTATCGTCGAGGCTCAGGCCAGCGGCGAGGTGGTTGCTGGTGATCCTGATCAACTGGTGGTTGCGCTGATGGCATATCTTGATGGTCTCTCTCGATTGGCGGCGCGTGAACCAGAGATGCTCAAGCAGCATTTTCCTGAGCCTGAAATTGTTCTGCGTATGCTCAAACCGTAGAGCTTCTCTCTATGTAAGCAAACCTTTTTTCATATTAGAAAGCTACAAGGTTATACATACGTATGACCGCAGGACGTGTTGTCTATTTTTAGGCTTACTCAAGGCTTGCAATAAATACAAAGGAAGGATGACCATTCAAATCAAAAGATGAAATAAACAGTATTCACTGAAGGATGAGTGAGATGACAGAAATACAGGACGATAACGTTATTATTCAAGTTGAACATCTGGTGAAGCGCTATCCACGCGTGCCACAGGCCGCTGTAGACGACGTTTCATTGACGATCCGGCGTGGCGAGACTTTTGGGTTGCTGGGACCGAATGGAGCTGGCAAAACAACCACAATCGGCATTTTGACGATGACAGTGTTGCCCACGGATGGTCGGGCCAGTATTAGCGGCTTCGATGTGGTTGCTGACCCTATCGGCGTGAAGCAGCGTATCGCCGTTGTGCCTCAACGCTCCAACCTGGATCGCAGCTTACATGTGGGCGAAATTCTGACCTATCATGCGGCCTATCATGGTGTGGCGCGGGCCGAACGCAATACACGAGCGCAGGCATTGCTTGAAGAGCTTGGCCTGAAGGGGCGTGGTCAGCAGAAGCTGGGCTGGTTTTCAGGAGGGATGGAGCAGCGCGTCATGCTGGCGCGTGCGTTGATGCACGAACCGGAAGTGCTGTTCCTCGACGAGCCAACCAACAATCTCGATCCACAATCGCGCCTCTTTTTGTGGGATCGTATCGCTGCCCTCCGCAAGCGAGGTGTTACTGTTGTGTTGACGACACATGATATGGAAGAGGCAGATCGGCTCTGTGATCGTATCGCCATTATGGATCATGGCCGTATCCTGGCGCTTGATACGCCTGCAGGATTGAAGCGCTTGATCCCCGGTGGAACGAAACTGGAGCTACGTATCCGCATTCCCGAAACGGTTAGTGCTGGTCATTCATCAGAGGATGGTGTAGCGTACGACATCTGGCTTGATCGCTTTGGAGCCAGGCTGGAACAATTGCCGGGAGTCGCAAAAGTTGAACAGTTGAGCGGGCAAACTGACGGCGACATGAGCGATGCAGCGCTTGCGTTTCGTCTCTACGCCACTGAAAGCAGCATCGGTACACTATTGGCAAATGTCGCTCAGGTAGTGCTTCAGGAAAGAGGTGAGCTGCATGATCTGCGAGTGGCACAACCAGGTCTCGAAGACGTGTTCATTTACCTGACTGGAAAGGATTTACGCTCATGAACGTGCTTCTTCCTGCTCCTCGCCAGCATGAATCGCGTTCGCGCGGCCATGCCAGGGCGGCTCTGATTGCTTTTCTGGCGATTGTCAGCCGCGATCTGTTGATTACACGGCGGGAGGCTCCCTCGTTTTTGCTTCAGACCCTGGTTCAGCCGCTCTTTTTCCTGTTCGTGTTCGGCAAGGTGCTCTCGACCACGGGCGCAGCAACCTCCGGCTTTGCACTGTTGTTGTTGCCAGGAATCGTGGCTTTCACACTGTTTCTGACGGCGCTGCAAGGTACCTCGATTGATCTGTCGCGCGATCTGGGCTTCACTCGTGAGATTGAGGATCGCTTGCTGGCCCCGTTGCCGATAGCTCTGGTGGCGATCGAGAAAATTGTGCTGGCGAGCCTGCGCGGACTGCTAGCCGGGGCCGTGGTCTTCCCGCTGGCGTACTGGATTCTGGGCAGCGCCTATCAGGTGCGGACAGATCATCTCGGCGCTCTTCTCGGCCTGATGGTGCTGATTGCTCTGACCGGTGCGGCGCTGGGCCTGCTTGTGAGCGTGGTGATGCCGATTCAGCAGTTGCCGCTGATCTTTGCCCTCGTTCTGACGCCGTTGACCTTTACCGGTTGTACCTTCTATACCTGGACCTCGCTCAATGCGATTCGCTGGTTCCAGATCATGACCCTTTTCAATCCGCTGACCTATGCTGCCGAAGGGATGCGCTATGCAATGGTGCCGCCGCTGCATGGTCAGGCCCTCTCAACGCTGGCACCCGGCATTGTACTGCTGGTTCTCGGCGCATCGTTTGTGCTCTGCCTCTGGATGGGCATCAGGCTGTTCAAGCGGCGAGTAGTGATTTAACTGTATAAAATGAAAGATTGGAGCAAATAGCTATGACAACATATGCGGTGCTATGTATTCCAGGTCACGGGCATGTGAACCCGACCCTGGCAGTTGCTCAGGAACTGGTGGCGCGGGGCGAACGAGTTTTTTACTATGTGGGCGAGGAGTTTCGTCCAGTGGTGGAGGCAACGGGCGCAACGTTTCGTCTCTATGAGAGCGATGCATGGAGGAAATATCTCCCTCTGCTGGCACAGCAATTAACCGACAAAGGGAGCATTATCGACACGGCCAGCCTGGGTAAGCGTATCGGCATGATGGCAACGCTTGTGATCGAGAGCATCCGCGAACTGCCCGCGCTGATGGCACAGATGGCGACAGATCAGGTTGATTGTATCCTCTACGACAGTACGTTTATGCAGGCCCTTTTCGTGAGCGATGCCCTGCATGTGCCTGCGGTGAAGCTCTTCGCCACGTTTGCAATGAGCGATCAGGTGTTGAAACGGATGTACGGCAAGGAGCGAGAGGTTGACCGATCGTTTGTGAAGGAGTTTTTCGGTACGCTGGATGAAAAACTGGCCTATCAGTGTGAACTGTATGGTGTGCCAGTGCATACCATTCAGGAGGTGCTGTCAAACATGGAGCAGCTGAATATCGTCTTTCTTCCGCGCGGCTTCCAACCTGCGGGCGAGACGTTTGATGACAAATTTGGGTTTGTCGGACCTGCTTTGCCAGTACAGCGCTATTATGGTGGTGATTTCCCTCTGGACCGCCTGGATCAACGACCGCTGCTCTACATTTCGCTGGGAACGGCATATAACAATCGCCTCGATTTCTATCGGTTGTGTTTTGAGGCTTTTGGCGGGACCGAGTGGCAGGTTGTCCTTGCTTATGGCAGCCGTATCGACCCAGCCGACCTTAAAGAGCCACCTGCCAATTTTCTGATCGCGCCGCATGTCCCGCAATTGGAGATTTTGTCGCGTGCAGACCTCTTTATCAGTCATGGCGGCATGAATAGCACGATGGAGAGCCTGAGCTTTGGCGTACCGTTAGTGGTGGTACCGCAGATGTGGGAGCAGGAGATGAATGGTCACCGGGTGCAGGAGCTTGGTCTGGGCCTTGTGCAGGAGCGCGATTCAGTCACGGCAGAGAGCTTGCAGGCAGCTGTCGAGCAGGTCGCGCATGATGCGGAGATGCGCTCACACCTTCAATCAATGCAAGACGAGATTCTCCTGGCAGGTGGCTATCAACGAGCCGCTGATGCGATTATGCAGCATATTCATGCTCGTGCATAGCAAGTTGTGAGAAAGTAGTATGCAGGTGTTCTTAATGAGAAGAGCGTCTGCATATAGCTTTTTGGGGATTTGGATGCATATGTATACTGTCTTTATAGGGAGATGCTATTAACAATTCAAGAGGCGAGCAATGTCCGTGCTACTGTTCGTTCGTCGATTTCTATCCAATTCTATATCTCACTTTTGCAACATAAGGATATATAGCAGCGAGAGAGCAAGAAACTATCCTGCATTGCTCTCTCTCCCTATCCTTTTGCTTTTATTTTCCAGTTGTAGCACAACTCAGGCGCATAACGCTCTCATCAGTAATGTTTTACCATCTCATACATTCACCATCACCGCACCTCCAACGTTGATTCTGCATAACGATAGCGGCTCCATTACACTGCATGCTGGCAAAGGGAGCGCCGTGGTGATTACGGCAACGCAGCGGGTGACCACTCATGGTCCGCCGCTCAACACGCTCACCGCCGGTGCCAATGATATGCAGGTGAACTATGATCAACAGGGAAATACAATCAGTGTGGAAGCGCTAAATATCAGCCACACGGCCCTGAGCGGCCTCTCCGTTGATTTTGATGCCTTTATGCCGGCAGAAGGCAGCGTCCAGCTGTATACTGAATACGGTTCCATCGAGGTCAGCGGTGTGCATGGATCAACAACGCTGGTGAGTCAGAGCGGCTCCATCTCGGCAAGCAATATCAATGGAGCGCTAACGATCAACGATAACAGCGGCTCGGTTAGCGTGAACAATCTCTGTGGCCCGCTCTCGTTGAAGTTGCGCAATGGCGATGTGGAGCTGCGACGCATGACGTTGACGGGATCATCGCGGATTAGCACCAGGAGAGGCTCGATCCTTTTTACCGGCAATTTGAGTTCGCAGGGGACGTATCGCTTTAGTACCGAGACCGGCGCAATTGAGCTGTCCTTGCCTATGCACTCGTCGTTCAACCTGGAAGCCAGCACCGGACATGGCGAGATTGAAAACGAGTTCGGCTGCACGCAGGTTGGAGATAACCCGGCACCGCTGTTACAGGTCTCGACCGAGGTTGGCTCCATTGCTATTCGTAGCAGCTAGGGGGCGTTAGTTGGGAGCAAGGGTACAGGCGCGACCTTGCCGATTCCCTTCCAGCGAATAGCGGTTTGCCTCTTTGTCAAGAGCATAAAAATGATGCCATTTAATAGCAGGCAGATGACAAATGGAATCACGCTGGCTTCGGGGCCAAAGTTGCCGCCCGTCAACCATGCTGGCCCCTGCACGGCGGCATGCAGCAGCGAAACGTGAGGTGCGCCTCCTGAATTGGGGAGTCCATAGATCAGTTCTTCGCACACGTTCCAGGCAAAATGCAGGCCCATTGCTACCCACAGGCTGCGCGTAAGCATATAGAGGCCAGCGCAAAGAAAGCCAACATCGACAGCGAGGAAGAGCGAACTGTGCCAGGTTGCATAGGGACGCCAGCTATGGCCTAGCCCGAAGATCAGGCCGCTCGTCAAGAGGGCCAGCCAGGAGCCAGTGTATTGTTCTAGATGGCGGAACAGCGTGCCACGAAAGAAGATCTCCTCGTTAATTGGCGCACTAACCGAGGCGATAATGCCTGTAATCAGAGCTACA
>JAICIM010000097.1 GCA_025928885.1 Ktedonobacteraceae bacterium
CGTACTACAACCATTGTAATACTGTGCGCAGAAGGCCCAGTGGGTATAGAAATAGTTTTTCCCCCCGTTTGCCACGCAATGACCGGCGGTATCGATGGTACTGCCATTGCTGCTGGCAACGACAGTTCCCGAGCAGACATAATCGGTGTTGCTTTGAGGATCGGTGAAAAAAACCTTGCCGACCGTGGAATAGGGAAAGGCGTAAGGGGAGGCAACAGGGCTGCCCTGTGCCTGTGTTTGCGTATGAGAGGTCGTCGTTGCCTGTCCCGCTTCAGTAGTGGGGGGCATAGGATCGATCAGAGCTGGGATGCCGCCGCTGCTAGACGGCCCGGGCGGGTGTATCACATCTTTCACAATCAGCTTATCGACGCTGTGGGCCGCTTGCATCTTCGTCACTGTCCAATAGGCTAGAGTGCTGGCTGCAACCATAGAGACGGTTGACGTAACCACTCCGGTCGCACTGCTGATGAGCGAGGGAGCGGCATGTGTTTGCTGGCCGATGTGCAGAAAAGCTACACTCAGTACCACCACGCACAGCAGCGCCACAACCGCCCCACGTAATAGTAGTTTTTTATGCATCTATCCATCCTTTATTCATAACAAAAGTATAGCGTATCGCCATGTTATTGAGCAGTATAGTGATTATTTCCTCTATTGAAGAAGTTGTTAAAGGGCAGTTCTGTATATCTCAGGCACAGCTTCAACACGCTAACCTGAGTTGCCATTTATTTATCAGTATACTCGTACATCCAAATATGGAGAGACACAAAAGAGAGGAGGATGACTTTAAGCAAGTGCTATTTTGAGGAAGAGGAACGGGTGGCTGCTTCGGCTTGGAGCGCGAATTGAGCCACCCTCACAGGAATAGTTTACCGTACCTCATAATGATGGGCGAGAGGCTCGACCTTTGAGAGGAGGAGCCGGGCCTCTGGCTCAAAGACCGGCACAGCATAGTCGGGGCCAGCAAAAGCTTTGACAGCATCCAGCGAAGTGAACAGATTTAACACAACAAACTCTGTCTCCTGGGGACCATCGTTGCGCAAGATATAGCCGCCTTGATAGCCCTCAATACGTTGGAGACCAGGGATAACCTGTTCGCGCAAAAGCTTTTCATAGGCGTCCGCATTTTCCAGCGTTGTCCAGCCTTTCCATACTCGTGCAATCATATCTTCACCTCCCTGTTTCGCTGTATTAACAGCATAAATCCATGTGCAGGCACTTTTGTGCAATCAACCCCACTTGACCCACGCAAGTGCATTATACATTTGAACCTGCCACACCCGCCAGGAGTGATAGCCATTCTGGAGGTCAAACTGATAGGGAATATGTAACGTGTGCAGTTCCTGTAAAAATTGTTGAGCGTACTTATAATAGGGTTGATCTTTTGTAGCTGCGCCAATATACAGATGGAGTTTCCAGGCAGCGTGATCGTGCGGTAAAACGCTGATGGGACTATTTTGTTGCATATAAGCCGCGTTATGGCCCCAGATAGAGCCTTCAGCACGATAATAGCCGCCGAGTGAGATGACGGTGCCGAAGACAGTGGGATGGTGGATGGCGATATTCGTGGCTCCAAAACCACCCATTGAAAGGCCCCCGATCCCGCGATGAGCGGCATCAGGAATCGTGCGATAGTGTTGATCAATATAGGTGACGAGATCGCTGGCAACAAAGGTTTCGAGGCGCTGGTGCTGATCGAAGCTATTGGCCCATTCGCTGGTCTGTCCGGGCCGACCATTGCCATCGGGAATCACCATAATCAGCTCAGCCGTCTTGCCCGTATCGATCAGGGTATCAGCCGATTCTGCCACTCTGCCGCCGGTCGTCCAATCGCTATCTTTTCCGGGCGTGCCATGCAGCAAATAGAGGGCCGGGTAGCGCTTCGTTTTGCCAGCGGGAGTATTATAGGACGGTGGGAGGTAGACCAGGAAGGAGCGCGTCTGTCCGTTGAGCGCCGGACTAACGAGCGATCCCTGTACGATTGTACCGTGTGCTTTTTGTACACTGGGTGCCACATGCAATCCCACATCGGGCGAGAAGATGAACAGGGGGCTTGCGCTGGTCGCGCCAACCACCAGCAGCGTTGCCAGACCAGCGACGCCGAGCCAGGATGCGATGGTACGCCAGAGCGAAGGAGGGGTGGCGGTATTTTCGTTAGCAAGGGGAGGAGTGAGCACGTTGCGCTGAAAGCGCCGCCAGAGCGACCGCACCAATCGCCAGGGAGGATCAAGCAAAACCTCTCCCGCCGCCACGCCGGTTGCCGATCCCAGAAAGGCGCTCAACAGTGCCAGGGCCGCCATAACCAACGAGGTATGGACCAGCGCTGTCATATCCAACGGTTCAAGATGCCCGCCTGGATCGTAAACGGGCCGTAGCTCAAGCTGAATAAAGCCGTTCAGATAGTTCAAGTAGAAGGCTGCAGCAGCGCCCAGCAGCGCCGAGAATCTGTGCCGACCCAGCATGGCTCCAAAAAGCGCAGCAAGCATCGTCATAATCAGGGCGGCGATGAACTGAGAACGCAGTGGGTCCAGCCCGACGTTGATAATCGCCGAAATCAGCGGATCACTCACCGTTTTGCTCAGGAGCCAGGCACCTCCCAGCAACGCAAGCGAAAACGAGATGAAGAGGGGCAACAGCCGGTATACATATTGAACCTTTTCGCGGTTCACGGGAATCTTCTCCTTCACAGGGAACCTCCTCCCCTCACACGGCAATTTTGCAATACCAATTTCATAGGATATCCTTATACAACACAACGGGTGATCAGACAATTTGTACACAACCATATACACAATACTATACGTTGGAGAAGGGCAAGAGTTCCCATATAAGAAACATGGCACGATCATTTGCTTCCCAGATATGATATGCTAGAGGGGATAGTACCCCGCATGGGGGGAGGAGACAGGCATGCAACTTCAGGACCGCCGGGTCAGACGTACGCAACATCTTTTAGCTGAAGCGTTAATTGCACTTACACTGGAAAAAGGTTACGAGGCTGTAACTATTCGTGATATTACAAAACGAGCAGATATTGGATATGCCACATTTTTTCGACACTATCGCGATAAGGATGAATTGTTACAGGATGTGCTCGATGTTGTGCTGGCCGAACTCATTGCGCTGCTGCGCACTCCCCTGTCCGCCGATGATCAGCAGGCCACCGGAATACTCTTGTTTCGCTATCTTCAGGAACATGAAGAGGTGGCACGCGTGCTGCTCAAGAGCCAGGCATTGCGCCAGCGTCTCCTCCAGGCTGCTACCGCATCAACCAGTGCCGAGCATGTAACACGGCCAGATAGCGTAGTGCCGCTTGAAATCGCGGCGCATCATATCGTTGCCTCCTCGATCGCGCTCGCCGAGTGGTGGCTGGATCAGAAGATGCCATATTCAGCCGAACGAATGGGATTGATCTATGCGCAATTAATTGCCTATCCAACCGCTGCTGTGGCCTTTCTACCCCGGTGAAGCAAACTGTACCTCGCCGAAAATTACCTCTACGTTTCAGAGCATTTGTACCAATCAGTATACTAAATAATAACCATGACGAACAGTTGTTTCGCAGGGGGCTGTCTTTGTTCCTTGCACGAGAGGTACTTTATGGTAAAACAGTTTGCGCAACCACGAATACGCCTCCATACCATTCAACCAGGCGTTATTGCGCTACTCCTATTGACGGCTGGAGCACACCTCTATCTCGGTACACAGATGGATGAAGAGCTGCACACCTGGTTCCTGCTCAACGGACTGGGCTATTTCGTGCTGTTAGCTTCCTTTTTGCTGCCGCCATTGGGGGCGATGCATGGGGTGATCCGTAAGCTCTTAGTTACTTATACCTTGCTCACTATCGTCCTCTGGATATTTTTCGGCGGCCCGGCAGAAGGCAAGCTGGAACCATTTGACGTGATCGTCAAGGCGATCGAAGCGCTGCTCGTTCTCCTGCTGCTGCTGGACGAAAGGGTAGCGGCGAAAGAGAGAAGCGTGCCTGAATAGGCTGAGTTGAAGGGAAAGAGCATATACAGCATGAAAGTCCTGTATATGCTCTAAATTACTTGTAAAGAGTTACTATTCGTAGCGCTGGAAGATCAGGCTGGAGTTGTGGCCGCCGAAACCCATTGAGTTGGAGAGCGCCACCCGCACATCACCTCGACGCGCCTCATTGGGGGTGTAGTCGAGGTCACAGGCGGGATCGGGATGCTCCAGATTGATGGTGGGGGGCATGATCCCGTGCTGGATACTGAGAATAGAGATTGCGGCCTCGACCGCCCCAGCTGCCCCAAAGGTATGGCCCAGCATCGATTTCGTTGAACTGATCGCCACGCTATAGGCGTAATCGCCGAAACAGCGTTTGATGGCCTCGGTCTCGGTCGCATCATTGAGCTGGGTTGAGGTGCCGTGGGCATTAATGTAATCAACCTGCTCAGGATGCAGCCCGGCCCCCTCTAAGGCCCGCTGCATCGCACGCACCAGCCCGACGCCACCGGGAGCAGGCTCGGTAATGTGAAAAGCATCGGCAGTAGAGCCATAGCCGACCAGTTCCGCGAGGATAGGTGCGCCACGCTCCAACGCGAACTCCAGGTCCTCCAGCACCAGCATGCCCGCGCCTTCCCCCATCACAAAGCCGTCGCGATCGACATCAAAGGGACGGCTGGCCTTTTGCGGATCATTGTTGCGGCGCGAGAGGGCGTGCATATTGGCAAACGAGGCCATGCCCAGAGGAGTAACCGCCTTCTCAGCGCCTCCCGCCAGCATTACTCGCGCCGCACCACGCCAAATCGTCTCGTATGCTTCCCCTATCGCATTGCCGCTGGTGGCACAGGCGGAGACGGCGGCCCAGGTCGGCCCCTGCGCTCCCGTAAGCAGCGAGACCATGCCGGCAGCGGCATTGATCATCAACATCGGGATGAGGAACGGGCTAACGCGCTTCGGCCCCTTTTCATGCAGCACGGCGAACTGTTCATGCAGCGTAATCAGGCCGCCAACACCGCTGCCGATGCACACGCCAACATCCGGGGCGAGCTGTTCGCTTATCTCCAGATGTGCCTGCGCAAGAGCCTGGCGAGACGCTCCCACCGCGAGGTGCGTAAACGGATCGTTGCGGCGTATCTCCTTGCGATCCATATACTGGCTGGCATCGAAGCCTCTCACCTCAGCAGCAAATCTGACTGGATAGTCAGTGGCATCAAAATTGCTGATCGGCCCAACGCCGGAGCGCCCTTCACAGAGCGCCTGCCAGGTCTCCTCAACGGTATGACCCAGAGACGTAATCAGCCCCATTCCGGTAATGACGACGCGTTTCATCACTATTACTCCCTATAAAAATTGATTCTCTATAGAATTCCTGCTCACTGTTTTACCTGATAGTGCATCAGAGAGAGAACGCCTGAGCGCAAGGTATGTAGCAAAGAGGGATCATTGCGGCCCTTTGCTAAAAGCATCACGCCCTCATAGTAAGCAAGCAGTGTCTGAGCCGTCAGCGCGGCATCCAGCGTGGTGGGAACAAGTCCCTGCCCTTTCGCCTCGTGCAACATACGCTCAAAGTAGCCGATCCAATCGCGAAAGAATTGCTCCACCCGCACCCGGATCAACTCGTCCTGCGTACTCATTTCGAGGGTCAGGTTGCCAGCGGGACAGCCATGCATATATCCCTCAAGCTCTTTTTGAGCGAGTTGGCGCTCCAAGACCAGTTCAAAGAAGTGCAAAATCCGCTCGGGAGGCGGGAGGGAGTCCGTGAAGGTGGGAATGAGTACGCTCCCTTCAAACCACTGCCAGTGGCGCTCGATGGCGACCAGAACGAGATCTTGCTTGGAAGAAAAAAAGTGATAAAAGCTGCTTTTCGCCACACCAGCCGTTGCACAGAGCGCATCCACGCTCACACTGGCATAGCTCTGGGCAAAAATAACGTTTCTGGCAGCCTCGATTAAGCGCTCCCTGGCATCGCTTGGTCGTCCCATGACATCCTGCTTTCCTCTCGCGCGTCTCTCTCGATTCTGTACTGTTTCGTCCAGAATATCACAAAGATAGGGCGTGGGTCAACCTTGAGCAGAAGAGGAATGAGATTGATATAGATGAGTAAGCGTGGTAATACAAGCAAAGGATAAGTAGAGGGTTGGAGGGTTCTGTCCTCCAACCCGTGCTAGTTATTGCGCCTCAAAGACCAACTTGACAGGGATATTGCCGCGTGTGGCGTTGGAATAGGGGCAAACTTTGTGAGCAGCCTCCACCAACTTCTCGCCGGTCTCCTGATCGAGACCGGGTATCGAGACGCGCAATTCTACATTGAGGCCAAACGCACCCTCGCCAATCGGACCAATCCCCACTTTTGCGGCAATTGTAGACTGGCTGGCATCGACGTGTTGACGACGGGCCACGCCCATAAGTGCCGACTGGAAACAGGCGGCGTATCCAATGGCAAAGAGCTGTTCCGGGTTAGTTCCCTGACCACCTGCTCCCCCCATCTCTTTCGGAACGCTCAAATTAACCACCAGATTGCCATCCGAAGTGCGGGCCTCGCCCTCGCGTCCGCCATGTACAGTAGCTTCCGCTGTATAGAGAATTTTCATGTGCTATACTCCTGATGCTCTCATAACTTTCTGTAGTAAGTAACTATCGTTTTATATGATAGCTTTAGAAAGGGAAGGAAGTCAAACCGAAGCAGGAGGCAGAAGGATATCGGGGTCTCGTCTCCCCCACGTCACGGTTGAGATTATTGAGGAGGCCGGACACCATCTACAAGCCGAGGTGCCAGAAATCGTCGGGCCACTCATCCTGAACTTTCTGAAACATATCGACTCGTCCGCCAGCATCGAATCGTGATACTCGCCAATTCACTTATATATATAGCTCGTTCCACTTTTTTTCGCGTATCAGCCACGACATATTACCGCTTTTTCCATTGCCAATAAGAAGGGATACAGAGAGAGGGCAACGGTTCTCGACAAGAAATCTCTCCTCAACGCTAGAATTGGACAAAAGAGTCTTGCTCTCTTTTCTTCTTGACTGTGTGTGATGATATGGGAAGGGAAGACGGATGAAACATACTCCAGAGAAGGCACAGCTCAAACGCATCCAAAGCTGGATCGAGCGGCTTGAGAACAAAGCGAGCGCGTTATTGGATGGATTGCCTGTTGAAGAGATGACCCCCAAACATCAGGCCGATATCGCCCTCAAATGCCTGGATCATCTCCGGCGCTTCGCCGCCACTGAACAGGCACTTCAGGAAGCCCTCCAGGCCGAACAAGAGCAAAGTTCCCTTGCAAAACTCCTGCGTGAAGCACGCGGCGAGCAAGAACCTGAAGAGATGTTGGCTGCTGAGTGGAGCGATGAAGAGCTTGAATATGAGTGGAGCGACGAGGATCTGGAATATGCATTGGACGAGATGTGGTATGGGAAAGAGGAAAGCACATGCGACTGTTGTCCACAACCCTCACAGCAGCGGTAGGCGCTTCAACGCGCGTGCCAACGGTGGCGCTGACGATCGAAGATCACATCCAGCATTTCGCCACCTATCAATCCCCCAACGGCGCCGACGCCTATCATGATGCATGTCTGGCAGCCGATGGCTCTCTTGTACGCGTACAGGTGACGCGAGGAGGCAACCCACTGCAACAATCGTTTCGCTGGCAGCGCGTCAGCGATCCCACCCAGGCCAGTCAGTGGCTCAGTTGGACCACCTTCGGCGGCGCATCCACCAATTGTTTTCAAGATGGGCTATGTGCAGTGGCCCAACAGCCGGGTGGCACGCTACGTGCCTTTGTCTTGAGCGGCACGGGCAGCAATCTCTGGACATGGAGCAGCAGCACAAATGGGGCATCGTGGAGCGGAAGCTCGACCACCGTTTTGACCATTCCCTCCAGTGGACTCGTCAAGGGCATCACCAGCGCGGGCAATAACGATGTGTTTTTCCTCTACGACGTGGTGGGCGGCGAGGCCATTGGCTGCTCCTTCTTCTCCGGGGGCTCCTGGAGTACCCTGCGCACCTGGACACTGGCCCCTCTGTCGGGTGCCTCTGGCCTGGGCGTCTACTGGACTGGCAGCATTTATAACATTGTGTATAGCGACGGCTATAGCTTAAAACAATGCACTTTCAATCCTGGCTCCCTGGTCTGGACGGCCTTGCCAGATATCGCGCCCGTCACCACAACGGCGATTGCACGCGTCAGTCCACGCCTGACCTACGACGCCAGCACCGCACTGTACACGCTCACCTGCATCGAGGCTGATTCGGGCCTGCTCACCGGCTCAACCTATAGTTATCCACGCATTCGTCAGAGCGCGGATCTGCAACACTGGTCAAACGGCTTCGTAGCTCACGATATCAGCGCGTTCTACGGAACTGTGCTTGTGCAGCGGCCCAACGACGCCTCGTATCTGATCAGTATGCCCACGATTCAGCGCTCGCCCAATTATAATGCAGCCAATCCGGCACACTACCTGGATAGTTCGGGGGCGCTCCTCTCCTACATCCGCGCAGAGTCGGCCAATCGGCCCTCGCGTATCGAACTGGAACTGGATAACACGAATGGACAGCTCTCGACCAAAGTGGGCGGTGCCAGCACCTATCAGCCGATCAACCTCAATACTTCTCTGGTGCTGAGCGAGGGCTACAAGACTGGGACGGCCTATAACACAATCGAGCGTGTCAAAACCGGCACCTATCGCATTAACCAGATCGTGTTTTTGCGCAGTCCCCAGCAGAACCGGCTCAGGCTGATAGGCTACGATCTGTCGCGCAACCTCGATCTGCTCAATCGCTATCAGATCAGCTATAGTGGGCAGACGGTGGCCTGGCTGGTGACGGAGGTCTGCGCCCGGGCGGGCCTGTTTAGTCCATCTGTCCCTGCGACAAGCGCGACCGGCCAGATCATCGCCACCTTCGTCTTGCAGGCGGGACAGCCCTATCGCCGCGCCCTGGACGATCTCTGCACCACCTATCACCTGATGTACTTTCTCAACGAAAGCGAGACGCTGCAATTTCGCGAACTCAGTGCCTCAGATCCCGCCATCTGGAGCTACCAGCCGGAGATAGAGCTGATCTCCTTTGGCAGCGACGACGCACGCGGCAACCATATCGTCGTCACGGGCAAGCCTCCCGTCGGTGGTCAGCTTGGCGCGATGACGAGCGCGGAGGTTCACGATGACGCCAACGAACATCAGGTGGGCATCGAACGCCTGCTGCACCATGTCGATCCCAAATTAACCAGCAGCAGTCAGTGTTTGCTCAAGGCCCAATTTTTGCTAGCGCAACAACAACGAGCGCAGGTACAACATCGGGCCACGATACCGCTCAACCCGGCCCTGCAACTGCTCGACGTGGTGACGCTCAGCGATACTCCAGCAGGAGCAACTGGGCAGAGTGGCAACGCGCGTATTATGCAGACACGAGCGAGTTACGAGGTCCAGCAGGCGAGCTATCAGCATGAACTGAAACTGGAAGGCGTGTAAAAGAGGGAGGAGACTATGCAACTGAGCGATATTGAAAACGCGGTGCGCCTGGATCTGTTTGATCCAACGGGGGCAAATCAGCGCTGGGGAAACAGCGATATCGACAGGGCCATCGACAAAGCTGTGACACGATACAGCGACTATTACCCCAACATCGCGTACAGCGACATGGCCAGCCAACCCTACCAGCGCACCTACCCTTATCCCACCTCGTGGAATCCCGCTTACCCCGTCTGGTGGATCGAGCGCATCATCTACCCGTTGCAAATTTTCGGCAGTCAATATGCCCCACCAGGGTTTGGCGCAATTGTCACCGCGCAGTCCGGTTCTGGCCTGAGCATTGGAACATATCAGTATGCGGTGACGCTGCTAACACAGGGCGGAGAGACGCCAGCCTCGCCGCTCAGCAGCGTCACCACCAGCAGCGGCAATACTCGCGTCTCTCTCACCAATATTCCGGTGGGGCCTGTACAGGCGAACATATCAGGCATCGCCACCAATACCGTTCTCGGGCGCAATCTGTATCGCACGCTGGTTGGTGGCAACACCCTTTTCCTGCTAACAACGATCGCAGACAACACAACAATAAGTTATCTCGATAGCGTGCCAGATAGCGCCCTCAGCGGTATGCCATCGCCACCAACGCTGAATACAAGCGGGGTAATGTACTGGCCACCGTTGGAGCGTAGCTTTAGCGAATACTCGAATCTGTTCGATAGCAGCGCGGCACTGGCTGCTGGTGGCAATCTGGGAGCGATGGGAGCGGTAGGAAGTGGGACAGGTCCAACAGGTACTCAGGAGCCAACTTTTACACTGATGTTGAATAACGTGGACCTGCCAAAGGATAACACGTTGATCCTGCGCATCTTTTACGCAACGAGACATCAGTTGGACAGCAGTGGCAGCACCATTCCCGACATACATCACGATGTGATCGTACTGGGGGCCTGCGCATATGCAATGGAGGCGTATCAGACTCCAACCAACGACGGCTTCGCATGGGGAGATGGCAGTTTACGCGACCATGTTGACGATAGCATGATTCCCACATCCTGGAGAAATAGTGCAAAGAACAAAATGGATCAGTTCACACAACGTTTAACGGAGATCCGACAAGCGAGGGATTATGCGACCTCGGCCAGAGTGCATTGGGGTGATGTGCCGCGCTTCTGGACGAGGCTATAGCGTATCACTGGAAATGTTTTGCACAAGTGCTGGAAGGAGATACGCCATGTTCGCCAATATCAATAATGCCCTCAGCCTCTTCAGCCTGGTGCTCACACTCTGCGCTATCCTGGGTGGCATTCTGGCATGGAGGAGCAGCTTTATTCGCACAGCCAACGAGGTCCAGGAGCGGGTGATTGGGGCGTTGGAGAGCGAAATTGCGGCATTACGTCAGCGGTTAGATGATGTAGCACGCGAAAATACGCGCCTGAATCAACGTATCGAGACGATCTGCCTTGCCCTCAAGAAGCGCGGATTGGAGGTCGTCATTGATGGCGACACGATCACGATTATCGACAACCAGAAGAATAGCACGATTACGCAAATGCATATATAAGGGAGCAATCTATGCCAGGTATCGGTCTTGACGGTGAAATTATCCTCGATGGCACCGCGTATATGGTTCAACCTAACTCTTTCAAAATGCGCCAGCCACGTATCCGACAGGCCACGATTCGCGCCGATGGGAGCGAGGGCTATGTCGATCTGGGACCGGGCAAGCGCGAGTGGAGCATGACAATTCTTTGCTTGAACGATTTGCTGAGGTCGGATAGCACGCCGACCGGCATCAGCGGGCAACAGTACAGAGATAACCTCAGAAACTCCTACACCAGTAACATAGGATCAACAATAACATTTATTGATCCTATAAACGGAAGCATGCAGGTGCATTTTGATCATTACGAGGAAACTATCATCGATACTAAAACAGCTATTACATCTTTAGCTACGGGAGGCAGCCTGGCAGCAAGCTATGAAGTGACGATTATGCTGGTGGAGGCATAGCGGGACAATGGCGAGATCACTCGGCATCGGCTGGTTTGCACGCGAGGTGCTGGACAAGCCGCTCTACTGGTATCAGGAATTGATCGGCGATGCGGTGCTTGATTCGATTCGCGGCGGCCACGGTCGAACCTTCACTGTGCTCATGGCGCGTCAGAGTGGCAAAAACCAGTTAAGTGCCGTCCTGGAAGCTTACCTGCTCTGTATGTGGGAACAAGGGAGCATCGTCAAGGCTGCTCCCACCTATAAGCCGCAGGTCATCAACAGTAAACAGCGGCTCCTGCATATGCTTGACATGCCAGGGCTGCGTTCACGCCTCTGGAAGGCACATGGCTATATGATCGGACTGGCAGCGGATAAGAGCGGCGTCGAGACGCAAAGCGGAGCACGTGTGCTCTTCTTTTCGGCTGGCCCGGAGGCGCATATTGTGGGTGCGACGGCCTCTCTACTGCTGGAGATCGATGAGGCACAGGATGTCGCGCCAGAAAAGTATGATGTCGATCTAAAACCGATGGCCTCGACCACCAATGCGACCACGATTTTGTACGGGACCGCGTGGAGCGACACGACGTTGCTGGCGCGGATGAGCAGCCACAATCAGGAATTGGAGCTACAGGACGGGATTCGCCGCCATTTTGCCTTTGACTGGACGACGCTGGCCGCCATCAACCCGCATTATCACAGCTTTGTGCAGGGCGAGATAGAGCGATTGGGCAAGGATCATCTCTCGATCCGCACGCAATACCGCCTGTTGCCAATCAGTGGCGCGGGCTATCTGCTCAACGAACTGCAACGCTATCTTCTGCATGGTTCGCACGCATGGCAAACAGAGCCAACTGAGGATGACTATTACATCGCCGGTATGGATATTGGCGGCGAGGAAGAGCGTGCCACAAGCCTGGAAGGGTTAGCCACCACAGGCAAGCGGGACTCGACAGTCATCACAATTAGTCGCGTCTGCTCTAACGAACTCGATCTGCCATGCGTCGAGGTGGTGCATCAGTGCTGGTTTACAGGCATGAAATACCTCGATCAGTATGCCACGACCTGTGAACTGATGCGGCGCTGGAATATTCGTCGGTTGGTCATTGATCGGACAGGTTTGGGCGACGGGTTGGCCTCTCTGCTGCGAGAAAAGTTTGGCGAGGAGCGCATCACAGGCTTTCGTTTCACTCGACCGAGCAAATCAGCGCTAACCTTTCAATTTTTGGGTATGATTAACTCTGGCCGCTTCAAAATCTATGCACCCGACCTGGCCCCTTTTGCAATCTATGAAGAATGCTGGCAGCAGCTCACCCACGCACGTTATAGCATTCCCGGCGAAGGACTGATGAACATGTATTGCGATGCCAGCAACAACATGCACGACGATTTCTTATGCAGCCTCGCCCTCTGCTGCGAAGCCATCCGCGAAACCAACGTTCCCATCCAACCCGGCTCGATTATCATCCCCAAAAGACTATATGAAGACGGGCAGTTTTAAATAGCTGTTATTTCCTCCTTAAATTCGCGCTTCTCATTGCTGATAGCGCCACTTGCTTTTCTCGGCAGCGATCACGATAGCAGACAGCAACGCAGACCCAATGAGATACGCCAGAAATGAATAGAAAACAGGCAACGTATTGATAGATGATAAATGGATAAGGCAAAAAAGAACCAGAAATACAAAAGAGAGAGATAAGCCAATAATGCTTTCGCGCATAAATTTGCGCCGTTGTTGTTGCGATAGAGCGCCTCCGCTCTGCACACCATGTAACAATTGGTGTCGCCTGTAGAGCCATCGTACAGCCTGCACTGTAAAAAATATTGCTCCCAGCAGGAACATCTCAGCGTTCTCTTTAAGGAAGAGCGGCCATGCCATTACTTTTCCTCTTTATATATTTTGTCTTTTTATGGCCTGGATCATCTTAACCCTAAAGTTAAAATGATCTGACACGCCTTGAAATTTGATTGACCTATTCTAATTCTTCCATCGCAATATGTCAATCGAAATACATGAATATATCAGCATTGCAATTTATACGTGTTTCTCTGCACAATCCACATACAAGCGCCCTCCTACCAGCGTGGCGAGCCTGATAGGAGGGTACTTGTATGCGAGATGGCTCAGGAGCTATTTACCGTTTAATTGGGCCAGTACAGGAACGAAATTTTCGATTTGCCTCTCTTGAATCTGGATGCAGGAGAAGCCAAATCGTTCGCGCTGCTCCTGGAGATACGCGACGGCCTGCTGTGTGGTCATTAGACGCGGCTCGACCGGTATCCCTCCGGGTATGAGCGGTTCGGCAGGGACGGGACCATCGGTTAATTCAATCCCAAAGGCATTCTGGCTGAACTCCAGATGCTCAAAGCGCTCACCAGCCGCCTCACGTATCCAGCTTATCTTCTCTGCGATATCCTCTCCCGGCATGGCAACCGGCATAATAATGTCAGCCTCGCGGGCGGCAAAGGTTAGCATGCGACGACCACCGCTGCCAATCATAATCGGCGGGTGCGGCTGCTGTACCACATGAGGGATGGGGCGTAGATCTGTAATGGTATAGTATTTGCCGGCATAATTCACAGTTTCGCCAGAAAAGAACTGTTTGATGATCGAGAAGCCCTCCATAAAGCGCGAGACGCGGACACCAGCGCTGTCAAAGGGGATACCAAGCTGCTGGAAGTCGCGCGGCCAGTTGCCAGCACCCAATCCCAGTTCCACGCGTCCATCAGAGAGGCAATCCAGCGAGGCGATATCACGAGCGAGCAGGGCAGGGTTGCGATAATCGTTGACAAATACAAAGCTGCCAACGCGTAGTTTTGTGGTGACCGCAGCCGCCATGACGAGGGCCGGAATGGTTGCAAGATGCGTCCCCAACACATCTGGGACGAACAAAGACGAATAGCCCAGTTCTTCGATACGCTGTGCAAGGGCGATCCAGGCGGCACGCGATGTAGAACCACGAACCACCACGCCGAAACGAAACGCTTTTTTCATTACAAAACCTTCCATGCATAAAATAACTTATCTGTTAACAATAAACGAAAAGCTTCATTGCTCTTTTTCCTGTGGATTCTCTGTCAGGTTGACAAG
>JAICIM010000733.1 GCA_025928885.1 Ktedonobacteraceae bacterium
AACGACTCTGCCAGCGCCTCCGCAAATGCGAGAACGGTGGGAAAGCGTTTCTCCGGGAAACAGCGCAGCGCACGCAAGATAATCTCTTCCTGTCTGGCACTGACGCTGGGATTAAACAGGGTTAACGGCGTGACCGTTTCTGTGACCTTCTGCTGCATCAACATCTCTGATGTGCCAAGAAATGGAGGGCGCCCGGCCAGCCAGAAATACAGCAGGACCGCCAGCGCATATTGATCTCCGGCGGGAACGATGTGTTTCTCCAGGTGTTCAGGAGCAGCAGTTATTGGTAAGATCGTAATTTTCGGCAGGCCAAAACGCCGCACAAACGTCGCTAATCCAGCATCGGCAAGCAGGAAAGGGGCAAAATTCGGCTTCTGACTCGGCGTTGGGCAGCCTGAGACCATGACGTTAGAAAAGGTCAATGAGCCGTGAACAAGCCCCTGACAATGCAGGAAATGCAGGGCCAGCGCGAGTTGATGCGTATAGGAAATGGCATCGACCGGAGCCAGCGGCGGATTAAACCAGGTTCTTCCCTCACGATTGAGCAGGGAACCGGGACCAACGAAACGGCGTACCACATACAATTGGCCGTCAACTTCTCCATAGTCCAGAATCGCCGTCAGATAGGGGTGGGTGATGCTGCTGATACGTTGCATATCGCGAAAAAATTGGCGGCGGATCGCATCCGACAACAACAACCAGGGATGAATAAGCTTGAGAAGCACCGTGCGCTGAAGTAATGTATCTTCAACTTCGTAGCTCTCCCCTGAAATACCGCTGCCTAAAAATTGAAGCACGCGATAACGCTCAAACTTCTGGCCCGCTTCCAATCCTTGCATATACACCTCGCACTCCTGAAAACCTGTCGATATTGCCCATTATTGTAGCACAAGCTTTGCCGCTAAGATAGCTTCAATTTATCATTCCGGTTGCCATTATACATGAAAATTTTCATCTCTTCATCCCTTTCTTACAGCAAGAAACCACGACAACAGGCCAATCCATAAGGTTTCTGGTTCTCACAACCTTTTTATCTTTTTCAGCATTTTTCCATCTGAGTCATAAAACTTCTGCTATTGCTATTTCATGTTTTATATTGAAGGTTAAAAAAGCGTGATTATGCCTATTTGCATTGACAATCTACATAGCATTTCCCTATACTGTCCACGACGATCAATTGGTCGGAGCAAATCACCGGTCATCTTTTGTGACGGAAGGTACACATATTCACGTTTAATATTTTGATCTGGATTGATCTAAGATTTGTCTGGCTGGTATTACTCTATTTATCTCCTGGATGGTGAGAAATACGTATGGATGTGAAGACACAAGAAACAGATAACACGACATCGCAACCCAAGCCAATACGGAAACGTTCCATAACACTCCTGCTCGATGCCGCGATCGTGCTGGTTATGTGCGGCCTGCTCTACTATGGCGCTTCCTGGCAGATATTTAAAATCTATACTGATGCGGCCAAATATCAATGCTATGCGGTCGCTTTTTTGCAAGGCGTTCCGGCCCTGCACTCGTTCCCCGAACATCAGTGCGATAATATCCTGCATCCCGACCCAACTATCCCTATCATTAACAATGTCGCCCTCGCGGAAAAAATGCAACACATGGGCATCCCTCAACCGCTGGTCCAGTTCGTTGCGGCTCAATCGCCCGATACGCCCTTTCACGCCCTGCCACGCGAGTACCCATTCTTAAACCTGCTTCCCTTTTCGCTGGCGCTACTGGCCCCCTTCTACTGGTATCAGGTGGCCTTCGCCGTTGTCATGGCGCTGGTGGCCGCGATTATTTACGGTGTGCTGGCCCGCTTCCGCTCAAGAGGTGCCGCCATCGCCTTTGCTCTCTATCTGGTGACGGGATGCTGGGGGACGGCGCTGGGTCGCTTTGATCTGCTACCATCGGCCCTGACGCTCATTGCCATTGTCTGTGCCACACGCAAACGTTGGAACTGGGCCTTTCTCTGGCTTGCCCTGGGAACAATGGTCAAGTTTTACCCGGCCATCCTCCTGCCTCCGTTCCTGCTCGCACAACAGATGGAGCTGCACAAAACCGGGATGAAGTGGATCAACTGGCGGCGCTGGCAACCGCTGGGCCTTTTTGCCGTTGTCTGCGTCGTGATCATGGGCGTTTCTCTGCTCTTGAGCGTCGGCAGCACGATCGACCAGATACGCTACTTCGGCGATCGACCCGTGCAGGTGGAATCGTTCTCTGCCTCCCTGATCTGGATTATCAGCGTTCTCACCCATCACCCGCTGGTCTATGGCAAGACCTTCGGCTCGCTCAATATCTTGAACGTCCCATCGCTGGCCTCAAAAGTCAGCTTGCTCGGCACCTTGCTCTTAGGCGGCGGTCTTCTCTATACCTACTGGCTGCAGTGGCGCGGCAAGATCCAGCTGGCGACCACAGCCCTCTTAACGCTGCTGATCGTCATGGTCACTGGCAAGGTGTTCAGCCCACAATATCTCATCTGGGTCGCCCCTCTGGTCGCCTATGTTGGCAGGGCTGACCTCAAATGGCTCATCTCGTGGAGCGCGGTTGGACTGTTGACAACCTGGATCTATCCCAACATTTACATCATGACGCCTCGCCTCTCCGATGTACCGTTGCTGCCTGTCTTCTTCCCGGTAACCACGGTCCGCAACTTCCTGCTCTTCGGCTTTATCCTTGCGCTGCTCATCTATTACACGCGCACCAAACGCGCCGATACAACGGAACGGCCAGCGGTTGATGAACAAGCAGTGCAGGTATCGGTCTCACAATAGTAATGAATTGTAAGAGAGTACGTCGTAGCCGCGCGACTTTATCGCGCTGGGTCGGCTTGTGGT
>JAICIM010000017.1 GCA_025928885.1 Ktedonobacteraceae bacterium
CTCCACGCCGAAATACATCAGCACCCTCTCATTAAGGCAGCTCATTACCAGCGATGCCGACACCACAAAAGTCTGCCAGGCCGTCTACGATGCGTTGATCAGGGGCGAGGCTTCACCAGGTGCGGTCGGGGCCGTCATCGCGCTGGCAGCAGCCGATATCCTGCAATACGTCCCCGATACCGATCGGGCATTATTCGTACGCGTCGCGCATGGTCTGCTCTTCTCGGCGGCGGTACGTCAGGTATTCCAACGCGTGCAGGATGTCGAAGCGCTCAACCTGCTCTTCACTTCTGCCGCCTTCATCAATGCCCTGCACAAAGAGGTTATTGGCAGCGGCGCACAACAACAACCTGCTCCGGCTTCGGCTTCTAAAGGGTCTTCATCGACAGCTGTTGCAGGTGGCGGTCTGATCGCTGCCGCACAATTGGAGACGATTGCATCACAATTGAAGGCACAGGATCTTGGCGGCGCATTAGCCACCGCCCAACGCTACTTCCGGCTCGGACACGATCCACGTGCTCTGTTCGCGACCATCGCCCTTGCCGCCGCCTCTATCGACTCGGTTGACGATCAGGGGCATGCGTTACAGATCGTCCAGGCAGCCAGCGAAGAATATACAGGCTGGTTGCAGCATCGTCTACCAGATACGAACATCGAAGTACTATTGCTGGCCGCCCTACGCGCAACCGCCTTTGGCAAACGCGATGCCATCGTCTCTCGGCTCTAAAGGTACACGCGCAATTTTCATAACCCGCAACCTTCTGAGAGGGGCATAATTACCAATAAGGTTATGCCCCTCTAGCATGTTTCTTCTCTTTTATGACATGCATTCTTTTATGTAAAATAGCATAAAAAGGCTCAACAAACGCTTATCTCATCTATGTACAAAATAACGTGAAGGAACAAAACAACGTGAAAGGCATTAAAGGAGAAATGCTACATGTCTTCCTATAAGGATAGCGCACGATTTCTAGCACTGACGCTCTGCCTCTTAGCTTTTCTGCTTACCGCTTGCAATCTGCAAAATCCATTTCAACCAGAGCAGCTGGTCAAGGCCCCAAAGGAGAAACAGGTCTACACCATTCCAGAAACCAGCGTGACGGATTTTGAGACGCTGGACCCGGCCCTGGCACGCGATACCCCCTCAATAAACGCGATCCAGATGATCTTCACGGGCCTCGTGCAATACAATAATAAACTGGAAATTGTACCACAGCTTGCTCAATCCTGGCAGCAGGAAGCGGATGGCGTCACCTGGACATTTCACCTGAAACCCAACCTCACCTTTAACGATGGGTCGCCACTCACCTCAAGCGACGTGGCCTATAGCATAGATCGCGCCCTCCAACCCACGACCCAATCAACAACCGCTCCATTATATCTCAGCCTGATTAAAGACGCAGATCAATTGCTGGCTGGCAGGATTCCAACATTGCTTGGTCGCAGCTTGCAGACGCCCGATCCAACAACGCTGGTCATTGTCACCAAAAAGAAAGCGGCCTATTTTCTGGCGATGCTCACCTCGCCCAGCTCATATGTGGTTGAAAAAAGTCTGATCAGCAAATATGGTGCCAAATTCACCGATCACCTGAGCGAAGGTGGGGGCGCGGGACCGTTTAAAGTCGCACAATATGTGCATGGGCAGGTGATTCGTTTTGTCCCCAATACGCACTACTACAACAAGCAACCGCAGCTGCAAAACGTCAAAATGGTCTTTTTCCACTCGACCGATGAAGCATATAATGCCTATCTTGGCCATCAGGTAGATATGACCGAAGTTCCGCTCTCAACCCTTACCACTGTCAGGCAGAACAAGGATTTTCACCAGGTGCCTCAATTATGGATCAACTACTACACGATGAACTATCTGGTCAAGCCGTTCGATAACGTGAAGATTCGCCAGGCGTTTGCGCTCGCTATCAACAAAACCGACATCGCTAAGCATGTCTGGCAAGATACCGTTATCCCTACCAATCATATTGTCCCCCAGGGGATGCCCGGCTATAATGCCGATCTCAAGGGGCCAGATGGCACAACCGGCCTCACAGGTAATCCGCAACGAGCACAGGAACTGCTACAACAGGGGATGCGCGAAGAGGGCTGGAGCAGCACGGCCCAGATGCCAAAAATTACCCTGACCTATGCCAAAGGATTAGCGAGCTTTGATCAGGAGGTGCAAAGCTTGATCCAGACCTGGAGCACGGTCTTACACGTAACGGTGACGAGCAATCCCGTCGATTATAATACCTTGCTGGATAAAGTCACGGGTGCGACGCTCAATGCCCAGGGGCTGCAATTCTGGGGCCTCTCGTGGGTGGGAGAATATCCCGATCCCCAGGACTGGCTCTCGCTCCAATTTGCCAGAGGCGTACCCAACAACAACATGAACTACGGGCAAAATACCAGCACCACCCTCGCACAACAACAGGCGGTGCAACAAGCGCTGGTGAGCGCGGACGCCGGTTCAGATACAGCCGCTCGCCTGAAAAGCTATCAGCAGGCGGAGCAACAACTGGTCAATGATGTTGCCTGGTTGCCGATGGAACAGGTGACGGCCACATTCTTGCGTACACCGTCTATTGTGGGCATTGTTGACAATGGGCGGGACATCATCCCGCCTGACGACTGGGCCAACATTTATCGCGTCCAATAATCACTCGTTCTACACTGCAACTACACATGTGTCTTCGCTGTACAATACAGGTGAAAACGAGTATCGGTGTGTGAGATTCTTGTCTAGCAGAACGTATTATGTACATAGAGGTATATTTATGGCATAGCCACTGGGAGGAAGGAACCTTCGTATACAAGGGCTATTTCATAGTCCAGCGTTATCGTCGAGACAGCTCCTCTTATTGGGTATGCCAGCCTGGTCCGTAGCCGTTGGTAACTAATGGGTGCCACTTCATGATTACCACAGCTGTTATGTAGGCATGGCCTGTCAACCTGTTCGTATAGATACATGTCTACCTATGTAATAGCTCTTGATGAAGAGAAAAATGCCAACCGTCTGAAACGGATGGAAGCAGCATTACTGGCGGCTACGGAGAACAACACAAATTACCGATATATCTAGTAGTAGACAAGAAAGAACGAGGAGAAGAGACAATGCAATCTGGCAAGAATCCTGCTCTACGGTTCCTGTTGCCCCTATTTTGCCTGCTATCCTTGCTGGTCGCGGCCTGTGGAGGTGGCGGCACCGGGCAATCCAACGGCACATCATCGCAGGCCACCAAAGCCTCGGATGACAAGCAGATCTACATTCGCCCGTATAGCGGATTATCGGACATCAAAACGCTTGATCCAGCGCTTGTCACGGATCTCTACTCGGCCCAGGCTCTCTCAATGATCTATACCGGTCTGGTGGGATTGGATGGCAAAGGGAACATCGTCAAACAGCTGGCAGCATCTTATAAAGTCAGCGATGATGGTGTGACCTGGATCTTCACCCTGAAAGACAACCTCAAATTTAGCGATGGCAACCCCTTGACCTCCGAGGATGTCGTCTATAGTTTTGATCGCGCCCTCCAGCCAGCGACGAAATCTCCTTTCGCCAGCTATTATATGGGACTGATCAAAGATAATGACCTGCTGCAAAAAGGCAAGATCAAGACGCTGATCGGTGATAGCATCATCGCGCCGGATGCCAAAACGGTCATCATTAAGACCAGCAAAAAAGCCGCCTACTTCCTGTATACTCTCTCTTATCAGACCGCGTTTGTCCTGGAAAAGAGCTTTGTACAGAAGTATGGCAATACGTTTACCAACCATCTCTCAGAGGGTGGCGCAAGTGGTCCCTGGATTGTCTCCAAATATCAGCGAGGCAAAGAAATTGATTTCACTCCCAATCAGTATTACTATGGTCCAAAGCCACAATTGAAGAAAGTTGTGCGCCCATTCTATAAAGAATCTGATACCGCCTGGCGTGCTTATCAGGCCAACCAGGTCGATCGCAGCGGCAATGTCCCGACGCCCAACATTGCAGATGCGAAAGCACTTCCAAATAATCAGTACCATCTCATTCCTCTACTCAGCAACATCTACTTTGCTATGAATTATCTGGTGAAACCATTTGATAATATCAAAATTCGCCAGGCATTCGCATTGGCCCTCAACAAAGAGGTCATCGCCAACAACATCTATAAGGGAACCGTTATCGCGACAAACCACATCGTTCCTGAAGGCATGCCTGGTTATAATCCCGATCTTAGCGGCCCTGGCGGTGTGAAAAGCCCTGCAGGTGATACTACTCTGGCTAAACAGCTTTTCGCGGAAGGCCTGAAAGAAGAGGGATATGCGAACGCTGCTGCCCTCCCTCCAATCGTCTTTGAAGGTGCCAGCGGCGGTCAAGCCGACGTACGTAACGAGTTCGCAACAGAACAGCAGATGTGGAAAAGTGTCCTGGGTATCGATGTCAAACTCAACGACGTTGACTTCAACAAGCTGTCTGACGACACCACCAACACCATTGGTAACAAGAGCTTGATGGCATGGTGGATCGGCTGGATCGCCGATTATCCTGATCCACAGGACTGGACCTCTGTGCAGTTCGCCGCTGGCGCTGGCAACAACAACTCCAACTATGGACAGAACCAGTCGTCTGATGCTACCCAGCAGCAAGCAACGCAGAAATTGCTTGAGCAGGCTGATGCCAACACGGCCAATAACGACGAGCGCATGAAGCAGTACAATCAGGCAGAGCAACAACTGGTCAATGATGTTGCCTGGATTCCATTGTACCAGCAAGCGGCTCCATTTGTAGAGAAGCCATGTGTCGTTGGGCCGACAACTAACTCTATAGATATCGTGGCCCCTGACGATTGGGGAAGCATCTACAAATCGACGGCCACTCCCTGCGCCGATGTCAGCAATTACAAATAATTGAAACAGGATCGATGGAGCTTTGCCACTCTTCCGGTAGCAGACTCCATCTGAAAGGGAAGTGGCTTACACGAGTCGCTTCCCTCTCCTTTCCGGCGACGGCTAGCTTCCAGGAATCCAGTTGTGATACAATACGCACAAACCTTTTTCAGTTTTCTAAACATGTTAGATAAGCAACAATAGTAACTTTGTCCATTGACAGGTGCCATTTCAGCGTGACAAAGCAGACACGGCCAATACTATGTTTTTTTCGACGTTTGAAGCTCTCTTTGCCATTAAAGAGAGTCTTTGCCGAAGCTTATCGCCATTGATAGCCTCACATGAAAACACAAGGGGTACAGTAACATGGTTCAGTTCCTTGTAAAACGCTTCATAGGGCTTATCTTTGTGATCATTTGTGTAACCTTCATTACGTTCATACTTGGATTCAAAGCTCCCGGCGATCCAATTAGAGCGCTTTTAGGACAACACTTTGATCCGCAAACCTACGCTCAGCTCAAACACCAGTATGGATTAGATCTCCCCTGGTATCAGCAATACTATAATTACATCACCGGGCTTTTCCGCCTGAATTTCGGCTACTCGATCCACTATCAGGGAGAGTCAGTCTGGGATATCCTCAAAGCCGGCGTGCCAGTCTCTGCCGAGTTAGGCTTCTGGGGACTGATCCTGACGATTGTTATTGGCATCCCCATCGGCATTTTCTCAGCGTTGAAAGCCAACACATGGGTTGATACGCTCAATATGGGTGCGGCCCTGATTCTCTACGCCCTTCCCTCCTTCGTCCTGGCTGTATTTTTACAACTGCTGATCGTCTGGGTCGATAAATGGACAGGGATAGAGTGGCCCGTCTCGAACTGGGGCAATCCCTGGCAATATACCTTGACCGATATCCAATACAAGCTTGGACCGATTCTCGTCTATTCAGCCGTCAGCTTTGCCTACTTTGCACGCCTCGCCCGTACGACCATGCTCGAAGTGCTTCGCCAGGACTATGTACGGACCGCACGTGCAAAGGGGCTGCTGGAAAAAGCGGTGGTCTATCGCCACGCGCTGCGCAACGCACTGATTCCGCTGGTTACCGTCATCGGCCTCTCAATCGGTTTTCTGGTCGTCGGCGTCTTCTTTATCGAGCAGATCTTCAATATTCCAGGCATTGGCACAACAGCATTGGAGGCTATCAGTAACCGCGATTACCCGGTTATTCAAGCAACGACCGTGCTTGGTGCCGTTGCCGTAGTTTTTGGCAACCTGGTCGCCGATATTCTCTATAGTGTTGTTGATCCACGCATTAAGGCGGAATAGAAGGGAGAGAGACGGATGGACACAGCAGACAAAAATCCCGAAATGTCTTCACCAGAAATTATGCCACCAGCTGCAGCTCCTTCTCCGCTCCAGACAAGCATGGTCATCGAGGCCGAAAACGCGCTGGCTGCCCCTGGCTCTCGCGAAGAGAAACAACAGCAGCCGGAGAAAACACCGACACCACTACAAGATTCACTCAGGAGGCTACGGCGCGATAAACGAGCAATGGCAAGCGTCGTCATCATCCTCCTTTTTATTATCTTACCCATCATCGGCCCTCTTATCTACCAACACATCGGCGGCATCTACAACAGCCCGACCAGCGGCTCAATTGGCGCGACTGTCTATCATAGCCCATTCCACACTGAACTGACACGCCAGGATGAAGGTCCGTCCGCACAGTACTGGCTCGGCACTGATGCGATTGGCCGCGATCTATTGGCTCGTCTGCTGCAAGGTATGCTGATCTCTCTGATCGTTGCCGTCACCGTTGAAATTGTGAACGTGGTTCTCGGTATTGGCATTGGAGTGCTGGCCGGCTTTTTCGGCGGCTGGATCGATCAATTGCTGGCACGCTTTACCGACATTATGTTTGCCTTCCCGGGACTGCTCTTCGCGATCCTGATCACCGGCATCTTCGGTACAGCAGCGGATACCGCATTCAGCAACATTCCTCTGATTGGAGCCAATGGTAATGCTCGCTTGATTATTGTATCGCTTGCCCTTGCCATGACGACGTGGCCGTTGATGGCACGTTTTGTCCGTGGGCAAACGATGCAATTGAAAGAGCAACAGTTCATCGAGGCTGCCCGCACATCAGGCACCAGCAACAAACAGATCATCATGCGCCACATCATTCCCAACCTGTTCAGCATCGTCGTTGTGGCGGCAACGCTTGATATCTCTGGCACAATTATTGGGGAGGCAGGTCTCAGCTTCCTCGGCTTAGGCGTGCAATCGCCTGGATCGAGCATTGGCCTGATGATTAATGATGCCAGAAACTTGATTGATACCCATCCCTGGGAGATCCTGCTCCCCTCTATTGTGCTAACGCTGATCGTGCTGGCCTTCTCATTCCTGGGCGACGGTTTGCGCGATGCATTTGATCCTAGAGCAAAAGACTAATAATCGGAGTATTACTGCAATGGCAGCGAATTTGCTGGAAGTAAATAATCTGAAAACCTACTTTTTTACGAGAAGCGGTGTCGTCAAAGCGGTTGACGATATCTCCTTCACGATGAAGCCGGGCGAAACGCTGGGGGTCGTGGGCGAAAGCGGCTGTGGCAAAAGCGTAACGGCCCTCTCAGTGATCCGCCTGGTTGCCAATCCTCCCGGCAAAATTGTTGGGGGGGAGATCAACTTTAACGGAGAGAACATCCTGGAAAAGAATCAGGAGGAGATGACGGAGCTACGCGGTAGCAAAATCTCGATGATCTTCCAGGACCCGATGACCTCTCTCAATCCGGTCTTCACGGTTGGCTATCAAATTGCCGAAACCGTCAAGCGCCACCGCAAAGATGTGAGTAGCGATCAGGCCTGGAAGCGTGCTGTTGAGATGCTTGATCTGGTGCGCATACCGGACGCGAGACGCCGTGCGAAGAGCTATCCCCATGAATTTAGCGGCGGCATGCGCCAGCGCGTCATGATCGCTATCGCCCTGGCCTGCAATCCTCAACTGCTTATCGCCGACGAGCCAACGACCGCTCTCGATGTCACGATTCAGGCCCAGGTGCTTGAATTGATGAAGGGACTCTCGCGCGAGTTTGGCACGGCGGTCATGCTGATCACGCATGATCTGGGCGTTGTGGCCGGCACTTGTCAGCAGGTCAACGTCATGTATGCTGGAGGAATTATAGAATCGGCACCGGTGAAGCAGATATTTGAATCGCCTGCTCACCCGTATACAGTTGGTCTTTTGGAGTCTATCCCACGGCTCGACGATCAGCACGGCGCCAGGCTCACCCCCATCCCGGGGCAGCCACCCGATCTGCTAAACCCACCCGTTGGCTGTCCTTACGCCGCCCGTTGCCCCAAAGTGCAATCGCGCTGTCGTGAGGAGAAGCCCCGACTGATGCCTGTCGGTCGCGGAGAACAGGTTGCAGCGTGTTTTTATCCAAACTAAAGGGAAGAAATGAGTCATGGTACAGCAACAAGTTGAAGCAGAGAAAAAGACAGATCAGACGTTAGTCGAGGTAAAGGGACTCAAAGTTCACTTTCCCATCAAGGGAGGGCTGCTAGGACGCACAGTGGCAAACGTCAAGTCGGTAGATGGGGTAGATCTGTTTGTGCGCCGGGGCGAGACGCTTGGCCTGGTGGGCGAAAGTGGCTGTGGCAAAACGACAACAGGGCGAGCCATCCTGCAATTAATCAAACCCACAGCCGGAAGCGTGAAGCTCAATGGGGTCGAACTCACTACAATGCCTTCCAACGAGATTCGCAGGAGGCGTGCCGAAATGCAGATGGTCTTTCAAGATCCTTACGGCTCACTCGATCCTCGCTACACCGTCGGGCAGATCGTTGCCGAACCGCTAGAAAACTTTAATCGTGGCACAGCGAAACAGATTCGCGAAGAGGTTGCCCACTTACTGAATGTGGTAGGTATCAATCCGTATTATGTCAACCGCTTTGCGCACGAGTTTAGCGGCGGCCAGCGCCAACGCGTCGGCATAGCACGTGCTCTGGCACTGCATCCGTCATTTATCGTGGCCGACGAACCGGTCTCAGCACTGGATGTCTCGATCCAGGCGCAGGTCCTCAATCTGCTGCAAGATTTACAGGGGCAGTTTGGTCTGACCTACCTTTTCGTCGCGCACAATCTCTCGGTCGTGAAGCATATCAGCGAACGTGTGGCTGTTATGTATCTGGGGCGTGTGGTCGAACTGGCACAGAGCGCCGCTCTCTACGAAACGCCTTTACACCCGTATACGCAGGCCCTGCTTTCGGCAGTTCCCGTACCCGATCCAGATATTGAGTCACGCCGCAAACGTATCATCCTGGAAGGAGATGTACCCAGCCCGGTCAATCCTCCCAGCGGCTGTAATTTTCATCCCCGCTGCTGGAAGGCTCAGGCCATTTGTCGCGAGGTCATCCCCCCGTTGGAAGAAAAGCAGAGCAATCACTACGCCGCCTGCCATTTTCCCGGGTAAAGAAGAAACCAATAGAAAAGAGCGAATACTCGTTTTTGTAAAAAAAGAAGGAGTATTCGCTCTTTTCTATGTATAAGATATATGAAGAAAGGTGGTATCTGTCATGGAAACATCAGACGCTGGTACGCTGTTCGAGCCTTTTGATACGCGACAGGAGACGGATACGTGCTTGCAAGTGAGGTCCATCAAAAGGTTTGACCACATAATCATCAGCACCAGCATCAAACCCCGCAACTTTATCGTGCAGCGTTGTCTGGGAGGTAAGCAACATAATAGGAAGATGACGCAGCGCAGATTGATTCCGCACGTAGCAGCATAGATCCAGGCCATTCTCCCGACCAACTACCACTTCAGATATCAAAATATCCGGCACAAAGGCGTTGAGAATCTCCTTCGCCTCCGTCACCGATGCTACGCATCTCACAACGAACCCGCTGCCCAAAACGCTTTGCATCTTTTCATGTATATGCGGGTCACTGTCAACAAAAAGAATATTTAACCTACGCAATGACCGTAGCTCACGCGTTATGCTTCACTATGTGGAAAATATACGGCACCGCCTCGCCACTTCCTGCATTTCCAGAACGGCACCGCCCCACATGACAGTAATTTTTGGGACAGAACATCGCTGCCACACAACCAGTCCTGTAGAGGAGTTATTCTCGCTCAGCCTGTGTCTGCACCAGATAATCCGTGCGTCGTTGCCGCTCGGCTGGAGTGAGATGTAATACTCGCTCGATTGCTGCATTTAAGGCGGTTGGCTTGAACGGCTTGGTCAGATACTCATCAGCACCCGACAGTAAACCTGTCAGTTGATCCTCCTCACGCGTCATCGCGCTTAAAATGATGAGAGGCGTATTCGCGGTGCGAGCATCACCTCGTAAACAACGCACTAACTGATATCCATCCATGCGTGGCATTTTGACATCGATGATGACACAATCGGGTTGTTCCGCAAAGATCCGCTCCAGCCCCTGCACGCCATCATACGCGACGATCACCTGATATGCCCCCTGCAAATTGACGGCATATTTGATCAATTCCACGATAGTTGGATTGTCATCGATAACCAATACTTTTTTCATTGTATTCCCGCTGCTCATATGGCTACCCCTCGCAAAGCGCTGCATACACCGTACTGGTTACAGGTTAAGGAAGACTATTGCACCCTTTGCATTGTAACACAGTTCGCTGCTACTGCCAACACACAATCAATGCAGCGCCAATTTTCCGTACTACTGTACTAGTATGTCACATAGTTTGTCATTTTTCACCCTCATCATTCTCCCTCAAGAGGGTCCACCCTCCCACTATTTCCCCATCTGCTGGAATACAGACCCCTGTGCAGTCAGGTTGCTGCTTGTATCAACTAACGGCATCTGTGAACCTGTACAGGAATATTGCATTGCAGCATAAACATTGTTTGCGGCCAGCACCTGCAAAGCTCTGGCGGTCCATTTGCTCATAAATTCCGCATTGTCATGCTTCCCATCTCCTGCAACATTCGGACTAGGAGTATAGTTCCATTCCGTAATCATGATCGGTAAATTTTTCCCGAGCGTCGTATTCATAATGGAGCGAACTTGAGCAATGTGTGTGGTCCAGTTCTCGATATGCGCAATACAAATAGAGGCATCCCAGGAAGCAGCACACGTATACTCATGCCAACTAATATATGCTGGCAGTGGTTTAGCGCCAGCTAGAAAACTTTGCAAATAACTATAGTTGGCGTAATACGTCGAGGGACCAACCAGGTGGCCACCATTCATTAGCTGCACTAGATCGGGCATATTTTCATTCCAGGAAGCAACATACGGGGCTGGATCGTTGTTGACCAGATCTGGCTCATTACCATACTCATAATAGACGCCGCTCCCAAAGGTACTGTTCATGAGGGCTATCATCTGCTCATCATCGCTCAATGCACTCGATACCACTTCGGGCGTCTCCAGAATGACCAGCGGAACCGCGTTGATACTCTTCACCATCTGCACTGCCTGCGTATACGTCTCTTGCGTGAGTCCAACCCGCATAGGGATACGCACGATACCCACATGCATCCGCGCCAGTAATGGAGCGGTATATCCATTGAGCGCCTGATCGTCCCTATTGAGCAAATTAAGGTTGGTTCCATAGAGCAGAGAGGGATTGGTCGCACCAACAGCCTGCGTTTTCGGAGCTGAAGTTGCTGTTGGTGTCGCTCCCATTGCTGAAGTTCCTTTCATGGTTGAGGTATTTTTAACTGTTGCTGGCACCGCTGCCCCAACGGTTGCGGTTGAGCGTGAACGCGTGTTGCCAGATGGAGTGACAGTTGGTGTACTCCCTCTGTTTGTCGATTGCCCATTAGCTTCAGAGGTTGCAGTTAATGATGTTCCCACATTATTGATGACGGTGGGAACGGCTGTGGCACGAGACGACGACTGTGATGCATATTCCACAAATGCCCACACACTTCCTCCCGCGATCAATACGGCTAGCGCAACAAGAAACAGCGCCAAAATAGGATAGATTCGTCTTTTATCAAAAGGTGGTTGAAACTGAAAAGACATGTATGTAGCTCCAATTATTATACATTCATAGTATACATAGCAAGTGATACAAAATATACGTCCTCAACCAGAAGGCCCATAACCTGAAAAATAAGCAGAGACTCTCCCGCCAGAAATCGTCATCCCTGCCACATCTTTTATAAGATCGTATACTTCGTTACTGCTATTACAAACCACTCACAACTTCTGGCTGCTTGCAAACAAGTATAGCATACGTTGGCGAGTTATTGCACAAGATTCACCCAATATAGTACGATGTCGCTATAACCTCATTCAATAATGGCATAAGCGGCAATAGATGAAGTGGATCATGAAGAGCCTCATGCAAACTGACCCCTTTTGCAGAGCCATAGGCGAGGCTACACATTTATGCTAGAATAGGGGAGAAAGCGTACCTCACATAGTGCATGAAGGAAGAAAAACATGCTCGACCGCTATTCACGGCAAACACTGTTCGCACCAATTGGCAAAGAGGGGCAGGAACGCCTCCGCTCAGCCGCCGTTACCATCATCGGTTGTGGCGCATTGGGTACCGTCCTGGCAAATAATCTGTGTCGTGCCGGCGTTGGACGCTTGCGCATTGCCGACCGCGATTACATCGAACTCAACAACCTTCAGCGACAAATTTTATTCGATGAGAACGATGTCAGGCGGCATATCCCCAAAGCTGTGGCAGCGGTGGAGAAGCTGCGGCAGGTGAACAGCGATGTAGAAGTTGAAGCTCTGGTGGAAGATATTAATGCAGACGGGATTGAGGCGCTGGTACAGGAGACCGATCTGCTTCTAGACGCCACAGACAACTTTGAGACGCGCTACCTTTTAAACGATGCGTGCATCAAATACCAGCGTCCCTGGATCTACAGCGGCGTCATCGCCTCATATGGCGTCACTATGAACATTCTTCCCGGCGTAACGCCCTGCCTGCGTTGTGTCTTTCCAGAGATGCCGCTGCCCGGCACGACCCCAACTTGCGATACAGCTGGGGTGCTGAACGGCATCGTCGGAGCTATTACCGGCATTGCCTCAACCGAAGCGTTGAAAATCTTGCTCAACAGCGAGAAAACAAGCCATGATATGGTGTGGATGGATGTCTGGGAAAATACATCTGAGCGCATCGCGCTTCCGAGGCAGCCAGATTGTCCTGCCTGCGGGCAACACCACTATGATTTTCTCGAATCGCTCGGCGAAAGCACTTCCACAACGCTTTGTGGGCGCAATGCAGTGCAGGTACGCAACCATGCAGGGAAAGGTGGAGAGAAGCTGAATTTTTCGGAGCTAGCAGCACGTTTACAGCCAGTCGGCACCGTACAATATAACGAGTTTCTCCTGCGTTTCGCAGTTGATGGCTACGAATTAACGGTTTTTCCCGATGCCCGCGCAATCATCAAAGGCACCGCCGATCTACAGGTTGCTCGCTCCATCTACGCACGCTATATCGGCATGTAAGCAGGGCCGGTACTTAAAACTGATACAGCGCTTGTTCTCATTGGGGCCAGTTGTTATAATATGTCTGTCTGGCCTCAGAGTTGTGTTTGCTGATGCTGGAAATGTGTGCAGAATGGCCTGATATCTTCCAGTCCTCCCCACGCATGACTTTATCTTACGACCTTTTAAGGGAGATTATAGTATCAAATGAATGAACATATTCTCGTATGCGTTGCCTGGCCGTATGCGAAAAGCTCTACCCATGTGGGGCAGATTGTCGGCGCATACCTCCCAGCAGACACGTTCGCACGCTACCACCGTCTGGCGGGCAATCATGTCCTGATGGTCTCTGGCAGCGACGAACATGGCACCCCTATTCTTGTCGATGCCGAAAAACAGGGCATCACGCCACGCGAATTTGTGGCCGAGTACCACCGACAAATATGCGAAGTCTGGGAGCGTCTGGGCATCTCATGGGATCTCTACACGGAAACGGGAACCGACAACCACTACCGCATCACGCAAGATTTCTTCCTGACCCTGTATAAAAAAGGCTATATCTTTAAAGACACTATGCAGTCGCCGTACTGCCCAACAGATCGCCGCTTCCTGCCCGATCGCTACATCGAAGGCACCTGTCCAAATTGTGGCTATTCCGCCGCACGTGGCGACCAATGCGATAACTGCGGTCGTACTCTGGACCCCATTGACCTGATCGATCCGAAATGTCGGCTCTGTGGCAGCAAAACGAGCAAACTGGAAATGCGCCAGACGGAACACTTTTTCCTGGATCTGCCCAAACTGCAAGCGCCGCTGGAACAGTGGCTCTCGCAAGGGAAAGAACACTGGCGTCCCAACACCATGAGCTTTGTCATGAACTGGCTCAAAGAGGGACTGCGAGCGCGAGCCATTACGCGCGACCTCGACTGGGGCGTGCCAATCCCTCTGGAGGGATATGAGAATAAACGCATCTATGTCTGGTTCGATGCCGTCATCGGCTACTTCTCGGCTTCCGTAGAGTGGGCCGAAAAGCAGGGAACGCCGGACGCCTGGAAGACCTGGTGGATACCCGGTGAGACCGATCCTGCGGTCAAGCCCTACTACTTTATCGGCAAGGATAACATCCCATTCCACGCCATCATCTGGCCCGCCATGCTCATCGGCTACGGCAATCGCAACCTGCCCTACGACGTGCCTGCCAATGAGTTTATGACCATGAGCGGTTTTAAAGCATCGAGCAGCCGTGGCAACGTGATTTGGACGCGCGATGTGCTGGAGCGTTACAACGTTGATACGGTACGCTACTACCTTTCAGCAACCGCGCCAGAGGGACGCGATACCGACTTCACGTTTGATGAGCTGATCCGCCGCAACAACGACGAGCTGGTCGCGGCCTACGGCAACGTCGTGCATCGCACCCTGACCTTCTTACAGAGCAAGTTCGGGGGAGTCGTGCCAACTCCACAGGCTCTGAGCGCAGCTGATCAGGCGATCCTGGCCGAGGTGAAACAGGGCTTTGAAACGGTAGCACGCAACATCGAGCAGGTGCATATCAAAGATGGCCTCAACGCAGCAATGGCAATTACCCGCGCCGCCAATCGCTATCTTGACGAACAAGCACCCTGGAAACAGATTAAGGTCAATCGTGAGGCGGCTGGCACGACCATCTATGTGATGCTTCAAGTACTCAGCGGCTTGCATACCCTCTTCTGCCCTTATCTGCCCTTCTCAGCGCAAAAACTGCATGAGTATCTCGGCTTTGAGGGCAATGTCAACAAAGCTGGCTGGCAATTACAGGAGGTGCCAGCAGGAGCCACGTTACCAAAACCGGCTCCCCTCTTCCCCAAGATTGAAGAGCCTGCAACAGTATAAAACCACGCAGAATAAAGAAAAGGCTCTCTTACTCGTTGCGAAGTAAGAGAGCCTTTTCTCATGCTATTCTTGCATGAGCATTAGTTTCCATCATTCGATGTTGAGAGGCGTTTCCCCATCAGGATAGCCACCTCGTGAGCCGAGGGGCCGGGAGGATAAAAGTGTGGATTAATGCTCCAGACCTCCAGCCCATTGCGCAGGTAAAATTGAATTGCGGGATAGTTGATATTTTGTGTCTCCAGCAGGATTGCCCAACAGTCACGCTTCCGCGCCCAATCCGCCGCACAGTTCAAAAGCAGCGAACCGATGCCATAGCGACGATATTGATGCCCAACGATAACATCCTGAATCAACGTGACCGAGCGCCACTCTTCCACGCGCAACAAAATCGCGCCTGCAACCTCCCCACCCGCCAACGCGACATAGCCACCTTCAACGCCGCGTATCTTCTCCTCCATAGCTGCCAGCGTCTCCTCTCCCTCGCGCAAGTTCTTGTAGATGGGAGGATCAACCTGTTTTTCCAGCAGTTCAAAGGCAAAGACCGGACGAGTATCGTCGCTCGCCTCGTCGTTATCCTGCATCAAGCGATTCTGCACACATAGCGTATAGATGCGGTCCGTCTCAAAATTGTAATCCAATGCATGGAGAGCTGGGGCGTCATTGACATGTATAGCACGCACTTCGATGTGAGGCATTTCGTCGTCCATAGACCAACCCGCCTTTCTTGACTCATCCTTGATTCTCTAATGGGTTAGAGAGATTATTTACCCACCTGGAACTGATAGCCCGCTCGTTGAGCGCCCAGGCAAGCAGCACCGACGACGCCAGAGAAATCTCCCAGCTTGGCGCGAATAATGGGTGTTTTCTGAGCAGGCGCTGAAAGAGCTGTCACCCGCGCACGATGAACGGCGGTCTCAAAGAGCAGATCAATGGCCTCGATCACGCCACCGCCCAGAATAATGCAATCTGGATTGTAGAAGTTCATGACCGATCCCAGGCCATAGCCGAGATAATTGGCCGCCTCCGTGACAATCTCAATGGTCAGCTCGTCTTTCTTTTCGATCGCATCAGCGAGGATACCCGAACGAATGATCGTTTCGCCCTGTCTGAGCTGGCGTACCGCATCATCGGCCAGAATAGACGATCGCCCATGATGAATATCGGCCATAATCGCCTTTGTGATCGCGGTCCGTGACGCATAGGCCTCCAGACAGCCGCGTCCGCCACAGCCACAGATGCGCCCACCGGCCTGAATCACCATATGCCCTATTTCGCCCGCTGTTCCAGTCAAACCGGTATAGAGACGACCATTTTGCACGATGCCAGAACCAATACCGGTTCCCACGAAGACGCAGACAAAGTTGTTGTAGCCGCGCCCGGAGCCGTACAAATATTCTCCCTGCGCGGCCACTTCTACATCATTGCCAACGGAGACAGGCACGTTAAACTGTTTGCTCAGAATCTCGCCCAGCGGCATATCATGGACGCCAAGATTCGGGGCATCCAGGATCACACCGGCCTGACGATCGATCTGACCGGCAGCCCCAACACCGATCGCAATCAGCTTCTCGTTGTCAGGCAGTTTCGCCGCATTGATCGCCGCCGTTGCCAGCTCTATCGTACGCTGGGAAACAAAGTCCTGCCCTCGCTCCGCACGGGTCCGTTTACGCGCCGAGGCGATGACTTCTCCAGACATTATGTCAACAACAGCCGCAAGGGTCTTTGTTCCCCCCAGGTCAATCCCCAGAGCATACGCTTTTTGTTTCGGCATAATATACTTCCTCACTTTTTAAATGGCAAACTTAATCCTGGCTCGACATCGAGATCAAGCTCATGTCGTTCACCACGACAGAGATGAAAGAAAGCAGCGCTGCCGATCATAGCAGCATTATCTGTACAAAATTCGATCGGTGGATAGGTCAGACGAACGCCCAGAGGGGCCAGTTCTTGCTCTAGATGAGCACGTAAACTGAGGTTGGCGGCTACTCCCCCTGCCAGCACAACCTGCTTCACCTGATACTCCTGAGCTGCCTGCCGTGTTTTGACGGCCAGCACCTCGACTATCGCTTCCTGAAAACTGGACGCAAGCAAGGGGATGTCAGCGGCTCCCTGTTGCGCCCCCATCCGTGTATAGCGACTAACCTGCTTATTTGCTGCCCCCACAGGCGCGGAGACCGATTGTTCTGTTGCCCCCTCCGCCAGATGCAGCATCGCTGTCTTCACCCCGCTAAAGCTGAAATCATAAGTTCCGCGCAGCCAGGCACGAGGGAGGCGATAGGTCTTGCGGGCAGCGCTGATCGGTTTGTACTGCTGCAACATCTCCTCTTCCGCCTGTTGCGCCGCTTTTTGAATTGCGGGGCCGCCCGGGTAACCGAGGCCCAGGATACGCGAGACTTTATCGAACGCTTCTCCAGCCGCGTCGTCCCTTGTGCAGCCTAGCAGCTCATAGTCGCCATGATCGCGCACCAGCACCAGTTCGCTATGAGCGCCGGAAACAATCAAGCAGATTAAAGGGAAGGCGGGGTCACCTTCACGATAACGCCAATCGTCCTGAGCAGAGGCAAGTCGATCGTCTCCATGATGCAACCAGTTCGCATAAATGTGGGCCTCCAGATGGTTGACGCCGATGAAAGGTAGATTATGGGCAAGCGCCAGGGCTTTCCCCACCGTCAAACCAACCAGCAACGATCCGGCCAGTCCCGGCCCATATGTAGCCGCGATTGCGTCGATCTGCTTCCAGGAACGGCCTGCCTGCTCCATAGCTGTTTCGACCACGGGAATAATACTTGCCAGTTGTTGGCGCGAGGCAACTTCAGGCACAACCCCTCCGTAACGATTGTGAATCTCTATTTGCGAGGCTACAACGTTTGAAAGGAGATAGCGACCATCTTCAAGCAGCGCCGCCCCGGTTTCATCACAGGAGCTTTCAATACCAAGTATGAGCATACGACCGATTCCTAATTGTGTAGCATTGATGCAACTGGAACGATACCTATTGTGCTTCCAGCTTTTGCAGTAACGTTGATTTCAATTCCTGAAATTGCTGTTTATAGGCTGGGGAATTGATCTCATCAGTCCACATAATCAAGGCATCTTCCTGGTTATCACTATAATAGCGATGACGCAGGCCAGCCTCACGAAAACCATATTTGCGATAGAGGTTCTGTGCAGTATAGTTAGAGACACGCACCTCAAGAGTGACCCACTTTGCCCCAATATCATACGCGATATCAATGAGGCTGACCAGCAAAAACTCGCCTAAGCCCAGCCTTCGATAGTTAGGATGCATGGCAATCGTGGTAATATGGGCTTCATCAACCATCAACCACAAGCCCGCAAAACCGATAATAGCAGCCAGATCTGGCGATGGGACAGTAACAGTAGGACGGCTGGGTAAGAGAGAGAGAGGGAAAAGGCGACTCTTACGCGGCCTCTCCTGCTCCTGTTGATCTACAGCCAGGCGTTCCTCTGTAATATGCTTGTCGCGCAATACAATATAATGCGCCCAACGATTATCCTGTAGCTCCTTGCGATACGCGCTGGGAGGCCAGGTTGACGGATAGGCCAGGCGCTCAATCTCTATAACGCGAGGCACGTCCGACATCGTCATGCGGTCAATGACGTAACGCACCCTCTTCCCTTTCTGTCGTAGCTTGATCCCTGGAAGCCAGATCTCCCCCACCTAATAGCGGCTGCTTTCGCACACTTTTTGTGATGGAAGGACGCCGCACATATAGCGGTTCGATAACTAACGGATCATCTTCCTTGCCTTCGCGCAAGCGCTGCAATGCAAGCCCCGCCAGGAGAGATGCTTGCCTGCTCGCCTGCATACCATACACAAAGCGACATGTTTTTTGCATAGACGCATACAATATCTGACGAGAAGCCACGCTCAATTCACCGGCAAAGAGCAGTGACCCTTGCTGATCTGGCTCCCACGACTCCAGCCCCTGCAAATGCGTCGCTAATTGCTGAGGTGTGAGTAAGAGGTAATCGCTCACGCGTCTCTGTGCATACACGAGATCACCATTATCTGCGGGTTGCTCAGCAAACAGATAACAGGCGGCATACAATTCAGAGCGTCCCGCCTCCAGCACAGCACAGACAGGGCCAGGCCAGAGCTGTTGTTGAGCGGCAATGACATCCAGCGTAGGCACACCAATCAACGCCTTTTGCAATGAAAAAGCCAGCGCCTTCGCGGTCGCCACGGCAACGCGCACGCCATTAAAAGATCCAGGGCCAGTCGTCACAGCGATTGCGTCGAGATCTTGAAACGTCACCTGACATTCAGCCAGGAGACGCCGAATACTCTCTAACAGTTCCACGCTGTGATTATTCCCCACGTGCCAGTTATATTCGCCATATAGCTCATTTTCTGAACATAGAGCGATGCTGGCCTGACGTGTAGAGGTATCAAGAGCTAGTAGTAGCATAGATATTCTTCTGAAACTGGCGCAACAATTCACAATAGCGTGAACCCGTCGCTATAAAGAGCAGGCGGCGCTGCACTTCGTCAATCAATTGCAAGCGGATGTAGAGCCGTTCGGGAGGCCAAAACGCTTCGGCTTTATCCGCCCACTCGACAACACACACACCGGAGCTAGCAAAATAATCATCAAAACCAAGATCAAACAGTTCATCTGGTTCATCCAGACGGTAGAGATCAAAGTGGTAGAGAGCGAGTCGCCCGGCAAAGCGTTTACGCGCAATCGGCCCCAATTGAGGGTCAGAAACATCTGACGGAGAGAGTGATCGACCGGCATACTCTTTCAGAAGGGTAAAAGTCGGACTATTGATTACCTGCGCAACACCCATCCCCTGCGCCAATCCCTGCGTAAAGGTCGTTTTGCCCGCCCCAAGATTGCCATCCAGTAAAAGCAGCTCTTTTCCATGCAAGAGCTTACCTAACTGCTTGCCAAGACGCTGCGTGTATGCCACGCTCTGGCTGATGATCTCAAGGACCTCTTCCGGCAATTGATCGCTCACAATACCATTGTTCTGCACGTTCTGTGTCACCTACACCCACTGTACATTGATAGAAACTTCCCATCTCCAGACCTACACCCAAAACATGAGCAGGATTTCTGGCTCTCTCAACTACACTTATTGAAGACGGTGATACTTATTATAGCATAAGAGCCTTTCACAAGCTATCTTCCAGCTTGCTCTGCGGTGCTCTTTGCCAACCTCTACCCCGACTCCGCACAGCACTAACGGAGCTTTGCGCCACAGTTGCGGCAGTAGAGTGCATTGGCGCGAATAGGGTTGCCGCAATTGGGACAAAGCTGCTGCCCACTAGCCGTAGCGCCTGCCTGCTGACTCGTCCCGGCATTGGCAGATGGCGTCGGGTTCACCGGTGGCGGCGTATAGTCTGGGGTCTGTGCAGAGCTGTATTGATCTGCCGAATACATCTCACCTTTAATATCCTGAAGCTGCACCTCACGCGTCTTGACATCGTGATCCAGCTCAAGCACGCTGGCGCACAGCCGCGAGAGCCGCGAGTCGGTTAACGCCCCCTGCTGATAGAGATTCATCGCTGTCAACGCCAGATCGTCTAATAGCTTCTGACGCTGTTCCAACAACTTATCAATCTCTCCCTGCTTGCTGCGCGTTCGCATCTGCTTTTGAGCTTCCCAGCCTGTGCGGCTGACCGCCGAATTTACCATATTCTTTGCAGACTCAATAAAGTCGCTCATCATCTGCCTCCAATAATTTGATCTGAATATTTGCTCACCCGCTACATTCTATAGTATGTGCAGGATATCTGTCTATTCGCTAACTGCATGTTGATAGATACGTATTTCTTCAAATTTTCCACTACTACTTAATTGCACAGCAACTACATCGATGCGCCATGATCGTTCTGAGCACGCATGCATATCGAGATAATACAATGCAAGCTCTATCAGCTTTCGCTGTTTACGCACAGTGACTGCCTCTTCTGGCAACCCATAGGCGACTCCACGCCGCGTTTTCACCTCGACAAAAACCAGATCGTCCCCATCTTCTGCCACGATATCTATTTCGCCGTAACGACAGCGGAAGTTCCGCTCCAGGATGCGATACCCACCTTGCATCAGCCGCTCAGCGGCGAGACGCTCGCCCGTTCGACCCAATCCCTGGCGTGCTGCCTTTGGTCGTGAGTTACTTCTCTCTATCACACACCTCGCTTCATAATTACTACGTGAACCGCCCCAGAATGTTGTGCATACTCAGCATTTTAACATGAGATGACGAACTCTTGCACAACGCCGTTCAGTGTACCATACTCACTGCACTCTGCCTACTCAAGAGGCAAAAGGCCGCTATCGTTTATAATGAGGGAAAATAGACATATATTTTGCAACGAAAGGGATTCAGCGATGAATCGACCACTGATCTTTCTGCATGGCTCAGCCGACAGTGCAGCCATCTGGCGGTTGCAGTTAGAGCATTTTCGCCAGCGTGGGCGCGACAATGTTTTCGCCATCGATCTACCCGGGCATGGACAACGACCGGACATTTTCTCTGCCGATGTAACCATTCGGGAGTACGCCAGAGCGGCACGAGACATTCTCAAACACGAATTGCACGTTGAGCAACCGATCCTGGCTGGTCACTCATTGGGCGGCGCTATCGCGCTCATGATGGCTCTGGAGCACAGTCAAGAACTCAGCGGCCTGATTCTTATTGGGGCTGGAGCACGCCTCCGTGTGCTGCCAACCATCCTTGAAAGCGCAAGAACAACTCCCCAGGAAGCGCGGCAGCAGTTAGTCACATTAGCCACAGCTCCGGCCCATCAAACCAGTATCGTGCCGACAATCATCTCAGAACAGGTAACCCCGGGACCAACAATTCTGTATCGTGATCTCGCAGCCTGTAATAGCTTCGATGTCTTGAGCAGGCTACAAGAAATATCTTTCCCTGCTCTCATTATCTGCGGGGAAGAAGATCGTCTCACACCCATCAAATACAGCGAATACCTGCATCAACAGCTTACAGCCTCAACGCTCTGCATCGTTCCAGATGCAGGTCATTATGTTATGCGCGAGCAGCCAGAAAAGGTCAATCAAGCCATTGAACGATGGGAAGAGACACAGGCAACGTTATATCGTTAACATCAAAGAATATAGTGAAGCTTGCATCATCGTGACTGAACATGTTACGCTTGACAGAGGGAAGGCTTGTGCCTCTCGACGCTTCAAGCCTCTTCGTGTTACAATAGCGCCATCAGTCCTGAAAGCACGAGACAAAGCATATGCTTGAGGCATATTTATTATCGAATTAGCAGAACTAGAAAGGCCGAAGGAGCAACGATATGTCAGGTCATTCCAAGTGGGCGCAAATTCGCCGATCAAAGGGTGTCAACGACGCTCGCAGAGGACAACTCTTTACACGATTAGGCCGTGAAATCGTTGTCGCCGTACGTGAGGGCGGAAGTGGTGATTCAAATGCGAACTTCCGCTTGCGCATGGCGGTACAACACGCACGCGATGCAAACATGCCAATGGACAACATTGAGCGCACCATCAAACGAGCAATGGGTGGCACGGAAGGTGGCAACTACGAAGAGATTACGTATGAGGGATATGGTCCAGGCGGCACCGCCATCCTCGTCCAGACGCTCACTGAGAATCGCAATCGCACGGTAGCCGAGGTGCGCAACGCCTTCAACCGCAATGGCGGGAATATGGGTGAAAATGGCTGCGTGGACTGGCTCTTCGAGGCAAAAGGGGTCATCGAAGTCGAGCTGGAGGGACATGATCCCGACGAGCTTTCGATTGAGGCCATTGAGTACGGGGCTGACGATGTGGACCCTGCCAGCGCCGATGATGAAATCCTGACCATCTATACCGATCCATCCGACCTGGAACAGGTTCGTCAGGCATTAGAAGAACATAAGTACAAAGTGCTGAAGTCCGAAAGCACAATGGTGCCGAAGACAAAAGTTGAACTGGCAGATGAGAAGGTGGCACACCAGGCCATTCGCCTGATTGACAGACTTGAAGACCTGGACGACGTACAGAACGTGCATACAAATGCCGACTTCCCAGAAGCTTTCGCGGCATCTTACAGCTAGTTTACCAATGATAAGAAGGTAAAGAGATTGGATACTTCACGGGGAACCCCGCCATCTCCTCGTCCTCGCGTGGCTCTGGGCATCGATCCAGGCACGGCAATCGTTGGCTACGCAGTAGTGATGGCACAGGGCAGCGACTATAAGATGCTCGCCTGTGATGTCATCACTACGCCCGCTAAAATGCCACTCGCGCAACGGCTACAGCTTATTTACGAAGGTCTGAGCAGCATCATCGCGACCTTTAAACCCGATGAATCCGCAATGGAAGAGTTATTTTTCGCAAAAAACGCCCGCACCGCGATGACCGTAGGACAGGCGCGAGGGGTGGCAATGCTTGCGCTGGCAAATGGTGGTCTCTCCGTCGCAGAATATACTCCTAAACAGGTGAAGCAGGCCGTGACAGGCTATGGGGGAGCCGGCAAAGATCAGGTTGGCGAGATGGTGCGCATTCTGCTCAAATTGCGTGCCGTTCCACGCCCCGATGATGCCGCCGACGCTGCCGCAGTCGCTATCTGCCATCTCAATACCATCCCCTATACGCGCAGCTTCGCCAGCTACACCGAATCCAACAAGTAACGATTAACAGACAGACTACATTTCTCTTTCCACGTATGTTATGATTAAGGACCAGACAAGGGTACGGCTTATTCCCTGCTGGCAAGATCAGCATCTGTTTCTCCTATCACCAACGATCAAGAGTTACTGGCACAGACAAAAAGTCGTTACAGTTTGTAGTGAATAGAAGAGGTACGGTTTGGAGCGATGATCACAAGCATTCATGGAACATTGGAAGTGTGTCGAGCAGATCAGGCAATCATCCGCGTTGGCGGATTCAGTCTAGCAGTTTTCGCTCCATCCACAACGCTCACTCGCTTGAACGAAACAGGGATGGAGGTCAGCCTCTATACCCACTTTCATATGCGTGAAGATGGCATCGCCCTCTATGGTTTCGCGACAGAGGCAGATCGGGACGCCTTCGAGCAGCTCATCGCCGTTAGCGGCGTGGGGCCAAAGGTTGCCCTGGCTCTCTTATCTGTGATGGACGCTCCAACGCTCTATAAAGCCATTGCCGACGAAGATCAACAACGTCTGGGACTGGCTCGTGGGGTTGGCAAGCGGCTGGCGGCCCAACTAATCCTGGCCTTGAAAGGCAAGCTCCCCACGCTGGCAACCACTGGAAGCGAAGGGGCTACGCCTGCTGGTAAGATTCAGGCCGAGGTGCTGGAAGCGTTGATCGGTCTTGGCTTCAGCAACAGCGAGGCCCAGGCTGCGATGGCAAAAATCCCGCAAGAGCAGGCGATGACGCTGGAACAACAGGTCACATATGCCCTGCGTACTTTTTCGCGCCAATAATATCATTTTATTCTTTCTAATGAGGGTGCGATGGTAACGGAAGAACGACTCCCCCCTGCATGCGCATTTGCCGTATCAGTATTAGCGGAACGCAATCAAGATCCTGATGCAGTGCCGGAGGAGGCAGTAGAGGCTGCCCAGCAACATATCGCGTCATGCCCGCGCTGTATCCAGGCTGCGGCTCCCCAGGAGGCAGCGCCGCGACCACGCCGGAAGAGAAAGACGCGTCGTGTCGCAGAAGCAACTTCGTCTTATCAGACAACTCCAGCGGGACTGGATACATTACTGCATGAAACTGCTCCATTGATAATCGAGCGCGAGAAACAAGCGCTCATCGAGCCGTCACAGGCAGCAATACCAACAAAACTCGCCTCAACTTCTGATGAACTGTTGCCAATTGCCGAAGGCGCAATGACCTGTCAACAATGTCGGCAACTGCTGCCCGAGTATGCGGAGGCAATGGATAGTGGCCAGAATATCGCCGCACTCTATCCAGACGTGCAAGAACATATATTAAGCTGCGATGCGGGCTGCCTCGTCCTGCTAGATCTTCTCAAGCAAGAGGCAAAAGCCACACGCAAG